>JAKJFB010000044.1:0-11985 GCA_022705125.1 Pseudomonadota bacterium | reverse complement strand
GGCGCCGGCGGCACGGAGGCGCAGGACTGGGCTGAAATGCTGCTGCGCATGTACCTGCGCTGGGGCGAGGCCAAGGGCTTCAGGACCGAGCTGATCGAGTGCAGCGCCGGCGAGGTCGCGGGCATCAAGAGCGCCACGATCCACTTCCAGGGCGAGTACGCCTTCGGCTGGCTGCGCACCGAGACCGGGGTGCACCGCCTGGTGCGCAAATCGCCCTTCGATTCGGGCAACCGCCGCCACACCTCGTTCGCCTCGGTGTTCGTCTCCCCCGAGATCGACGACGCGATCGAGATCGAGATCAACCCCGCGGACCTGCGCGTGGATACCTACCGCGCCAGCGGCGCCGGCGGCCAGCACGTGAACCGCACCGATTCGGCGGTGCGCATCACGCACGAGCCCAGCGGCATCGTGGTGCAGTGCCAGTCGCAGCGCTCGCAGCACCAGAACCGCGACTTCGCGATGAAGCAGTTGCGCGCCAAGCTCTACGAGATGGAGATCCAGAAGCGCAACGCCGTGGCGCAGGCGCTGGAGGACAGCAAGTCCGACATCGGCTGGGGCAGCCAGATCCGCTCCTACGTGCTCGACCAGTCGCGGATCAAGGACCTGCGCACCGGCGTGGAGACCAGCAACACCCAGGGCGTGCTCGACGGCGACCTGGATCGTTTCATCGAAGCCTCGCTCAAGTCCGGCCTCTGACCCGAACGGAACCCACACCATGACCGAACACGACAGCGCGCAACAGGACGAGAACCGGCTGATCGCCGAGCGCCGCGCGAAGCTCGACGCGATCCGCCGCGAACGCAACGCCTTCCCCAACGATTTCCGCCGCGAGCACTACGCCGCGGACCTGCAGCGCGACTATGCCGGGCACAGCCGCGAGCAGCTCGAGGCGCTGGGCAAGCGCGTCAGCGTCGCCGGGCGCATCATGCGCATGCGCGGGCCGTTCCTCGTGATCGCGGACGTGGGCGGGCAGATCCAGCTCTACGTGAACCGCGAGACGCTTCCCGCCGCGACGCTGGCCGAGATCAAGACCTGGGACATCGGCGACATCGTCGGCGCCAGCGGCGTGTTGCACCGCTCCGGCAAGGGCGATCTCTACGTGAACATGGACAGTGCGCGGCTGCTCACCAAGGCATTGCGGCCGCTGCCGGACAAGTACCACGGCCTCGCCGATCTCGAGACGCGCTACCGCCAGCGCTACGTCGACCTGATCATGAACGAGGACACGCGCAAGCTCTTTCGCACCCGCTCGGTGGTGCTGGACGCGCTGCGTGACTACCTCACCGACCGCGATTTCCTCGAGGTCGAGACGCCGGCGATGCAGGTGATCCCGGGCGGGGCGACGGCGCGGCCCTTCGTGACCTACCACAACGCGCTCGATCTGGAGATGTACCTGCGCATCGCGCCGGAACTCTACCTGAAGCGCCTCGTGGTCGGCGGCTTCGAGCGCGTGTTCGAGGTGGCGCGCAACTTCCGCAACGAGGGGCTCTCGACGCGCCACAATCCCGAGTTCACGATGATCGAGTTCTACATGGCCTATGCGGACTACCGCGATGCCATGGACATCACCGAGGGGATGCTGCGCCAGGCCGCGCTGCGCGGCACCGGTGGCACGCTGGTCGATTACCAGGGCGAGCAGTACGACCTGGGCGCGCCGTTCGCGCGCATGAGCGTGTTCGACTCGATACTGCACTTCAATCCGACGCTCACGGCCGAGGCCATCGCCTCGCGCGATCGCGCGCGCCAGGTCGCCGAGCACCTGGGCATCGAGGTGAAGCCCGGCTACGGCCTGGGCAAGATCCAGATCGAGATCTTCGAGAAGACCGTCGAGACGCGCCTGCGCCAGCCGACCTTCATCACCGGCTACCCGACCGAGGTCTCGCCGCTGGCGCGGTGCAACGACGACGATCCCTTCGTCACCGACCGCTTCGAGCTGTTCATCGGCGGTCGCGAGCTCGCCAACGGTTTTTCGGAGCTGAACGACCCCGAGGACCAGGCGGCGCGTTTCCGCGACCAGGTCGCGATGAAGGAGGGCGGCGACAACGAGGCGATGCACTTCGACAGCGACTACATCACGGCGCTCGAATACGGCATGCCGCCCACCGCGGGCGTGGGCATCGGTATCGATCGGCTGGTGATGCTGCTCACCGATTCGCCCTCGATCCGCGACGTGCTGCTGTTCCCGCATATGCGGCCGCAGGCCTGACCCTCATGCGCCGGGGGAGCGTACGGACGCTGCTTGCGCCAGCGCTGCTCGTGGCGCTCGGCGGCTGCCAGGGCATGCCTACCGAGGCGCCGCTGCGCGAGCCGGCACCCGAGGCGCAGTCCGTGAGCGCGCCGGCGCCCGCGGCGCTGCCCGAAACCACGCCCGGGCAGGTGCGCGAGGACTACGACCAGGTGCTGCGCCAGGCATCGGCGGCCTGGGAGCGCGGCGACCACAGGAGCGCGCTGCTGTTGTACGAACGCGTGCTGGAAGGCGCCGCGCAGCCGCGCGAGCAGGTGCGCGCGCTGATCGCCATGGCGACGCTGCGCCTGATGCCCTCGTCGAAGGTGACCGATAGCGCAGCCGCCGCGGTCGTGATGCGCGAGCTGGACCTGCGCCTCGCCGCGCTCGACCTGCGCCACGAATACTACGCCCAGCTCGAGCTGCTGCGCCTGCTGCAGGCGCGCGAGGGCGAGCTGCAGACGCTGCGCGAATCGAACCGCAAGCTCGCCGCGCAGCTCGCCGCGAAAGACGAGCTGGTGCGTCAGCTGCGCGCCTTGAGCGTCGACGGCGGCTGAGAAGCCGCCGCGATCCGGCCGGTCTGCTCGAGCAGCGATTCCACCGAGCCGGCGTCGTGCAACACCAGCCGGTCGAGGTGCGAGGCCAGCCGCGCGTGCGCATCGGCGTGGGTGTCGGCGCCGGCGAGCACGAATACCGGCACCCGGCTCAGCAACGGGCTGCGGCCGAGTTCCTCGCTGAGCGCGAACACATCCTCGCTGGGCAGGCCCAGCGACAGCAGGATCAGGTCCGGCAGGCTCTGGCGCGCGATCGCCAGCGCCTCGCCCGCCTGTTCCGTGCTGCTCACGTACCAACCCTGTCCCTGCAGTCCCGCGATCAGTTCCTCGCGCGCTTGCGATTCGCTCTCGATCAGCAGCACGTGGCCGCTGCGGTCGCGCGGGGCGAGACGCTCGAGCGTCTCGGCCAGACGGCGCCGGTTCACGGGCTTGTCGAGGAAATCCGCGGCGCCCTTGCTCATCGCCTCGTCGCGCGCATCGAGCATCGATTGCAGCACCACCGGGATGTCACGCGTCTCCTCGTTGTCTTTCAGCACCGAGAGCACGGCCCAGCCGTCCATGCCCGGCATCACCAGGTCGAGCACGATCAGGTCCGGCCGCTGCTCGCGCGCCAGCCTGAGGCCCTCGTCGCCGCTCTCGGCCTCGAGCACGCGGCAGCCCTCGCCGCGCAGCACGCGCGCGCTGATGGTGCGCGCGTCGGCGTCGTCGTCGATCACCAGCACCGTCTGCGCGCCCGATGGCGCCGCCGTCGGCAAGGCCGCGGTTTCCGCGCCAGGCGCCGCCGTGGCAAAGAACAGCTCCGGCACGGTCGTGGCATCCACCGGCAGCTCCACGGTGAACACGCTGCCTTGGTCCGGTTCGCTGGCCACACCGATCGTGCCGCCGAGCAGCTGGCAGAACTCGCGGCACAGCGACAGCCCCAGCCCGGTGCCGCCGTAGCGCTTGGTGGTCGAGGAATCGGCCTGCACGAAGGCCTCGAACACGCTGTCGAGCTGTGCGGGCGTCATGCCGATGCCGGTGTCGCGCACGCGAAAGCGCAGCCAGTCCGCGCCTTCGCGCGTGAAGGTCTCGGTGTCCACCGTGATCTCGCCGTCCGTGGTGAACTTGCAGGCGTTGCTGATGAGGTTGGCGAAGATCTGGCGAAAGCGCGTCTGGTCGCTGACCAGCGCCGCCTCGTGCGGTGTCGCGGCGATGCGGATCGTGTTGCCGTTGTGCGCGGCCAGCGTGTGCATGGTGGCGCCGAGCTCGCGCAGCACCTCGATCGCGTCGAAGGGCTCGCGGTAGAGCGTCATCTTGCCGGTCTCGATCTTGGCGAGATCGAGCACGTTGGTGATCAGGGAGAGCAGGTGCCTGCCCGCGGTGAGGATACGCTGCATGTCGCCGCTGAGCTCGGCGGCGGGCAGATCCTGCTCCTCGGCGGCCATCTCCACCATCATCTCGCTGTAGCCGATGATCGCGTTGAGCGGCGTGCGCAGCTCGTGGCTCATGTTGGCGAGGAAGCCGCTCTTGGCGGCGTTGGCGCGATCGGCCTGCTCCTTGGCTTCCTGCACCTCCAGGACCGCGGCGCGCAGCTTCTCCGACATGTCGTTGAAGGCCGCGGCGAGCTGTCCGAACTCGTCGTGCGAGGGCACCGTGATGCGGTAGTCGAGGTCGCCGCCGCCGATCCTGACCGTGCCCTCGCGCAGGCGCATCAGCGACTCGTTGGTGTGGCGGATCAGCAGGAAGCCGAGTAGGCTGGTCACGAAGATCGAGCTGAGGAAGATGATCACGGTCACGCGCCCGATGGTGCGCCCGGTCGACTCGACGTGCTCGCTCTGCGCGCGCGAGACCGCGATCACGGCTGCCTCGAAATCCCCCAGCGCACGCTCGAAGCCGGCGTAGGCGACTTTCAGCTCCGCCGCGGACAGGCCGTGCGTGCCTTGGCGGCGCAGTTGCGACAGCACGTTCTCCCAGTCGCCGAACAGCGTTTGCGCGTGCGCCTGCAGTGCGGCGTGCGCGGCGGCGGAATCCTCGTTGGTGTTGCGTTCCATGCGGGCGATCAGCTGGCGCAGCCCGGCGATTGCCTCGCGCGTGCGCTCGGCCTCGGGGCCGGAGATGCCCTGGCCGGTCGATTCCTGCAGTGTCACCAGCACCAGCAGCTGCTTGTGCAGGTCGTCCATGTCCTGGCGCACGGTGCTGGCGTTGATCTGGCCCTGCACCGCGTCGCTGACCGCATCGAGCGAATCGCGGATGGTGCGGTTGCCGATCGAATAGCTGACCACGTTGACCGCGAACAGCAGCAGCACGCTGAAGATCGCGATCGTCAGCCGTTGCAGCAGGCTCATGCCGGGGCGTCCGCGGCGCCGCGTGCCTCGAGCAGCACCGCGATCTTGTCGAGCAGCCGCGCGAAGTCGAGCGGCTTGGTCTCGTAGTCGTCGCAGCCCGCCGCCAGCGCACGGTCGCGGTCGTCGGACATCGCGTGCGCGGTGAGCGCGATGATCGGGATGCCCCGGCAGCGCGCGTCGGCGCGGATCTCGCGCGCCGCGCTCCAGCCGTCCTTCAGCGGCAGGTTCATGTCCAGCAGCACGAGGTCGGGCAACTCGGCCACGGTCATCGTGACGGCCTGCTCGCCGTCGATCGCCAGCAGCACCTCGAAGCCCTTGCGCGCCAGGCGCCGCGAGAGCATGTCGCGGTTCATCTCGTTGTCCTCGACCAGAAGGATGCGTGTCATGGCGCGCCGTGCTCCGTGCCGGCGGCGGTGCCGGGGGGAAGCGCACCGTCGTCGCCGCGCAGCCCGGTGATGGCATGGATCAGGACCTCGGCGGCCATGCCCTTGGGCCGCGCGCTGAAGCTGCGCCCGGTCTCGAGGCCGGTACCGGCCTCGTCGACCGTGCTCTGCGAGGCAAGGATCTCGCCGGCGCCGGTGTAGGACTCGATGCGCGCGGTGAGGTTGACCGTGTGCCCGACCACGCCGTACTTGCTGCGCTGCTCGGAGCCGATGTTGCCGGCCACCACCACGCCGGTGTTCAGGCCGATGCCGATGGCGATCTCGGGCAGCCCCTGTGCGCGGTTGCGCGCGTTGATGCCGTGCACCGCGGCCTGCATCGCGAGCGCGCAGCGCGTGGCGCGCCGGGCGTCATCGGGGCGGCTCACCGGCGCGCCGAATATCGCGAGGATGCCGTCGCCGATGAATTCGTCCACGGTGCCGTTGTGCGCCATGATCACGGCGGACATCGCGCCGAGGTAATTGTTCAGCAGTTTGACCACCTGCTGGGGCGGGCGGCTCTCACAGACATGGCTGAAGTTGCGGATGTCGGCCATCAGGATCGTGACCCGGCAGGTGATGCCGCCGAGATCGAGGCCCTGCGGCGACTCGAGCAGCGCATCGACTATCTCGTCCGAGAGGTAGCGCCCGAAGGTGTTGCGGATGAAGCGCTGGTTGCGCTCGAGCTCGCGCCGGTACGCCTCCTCGCGGTCGTGCCAGCGCTTGCGCTGCAGACCGGCGTTGAGGCGTGCCTGCAGCAGCGTGGGATTGAAGGGTTTGGACAGGTAGTCCTCGGCGCCGGCCTCGATGCAGCGGATCACGCCGTCGCTCTCCGCGATGCCCGAGACGATGATCACGGGGACCGCGCGCAGGCGCTCGTCGGACTTGATGCGCTCGAGCAGTTCCAGCCCGCTCATCTCCGGCATCACGAGGTCGAGGAAGATCAGGTCCACGGCGCTGCGCTGCAGGATCGCGATCGCCTCGGCGCCCGAGGCGGCGGCGAGCACGGCGTGCCCCTGGCGGCGCAGGTAGCGCCCCAGCAGTTCGCGGCTGAGCTCGTTGTCGTCGATCACCAGCAGGGTGCCGCTGCCGCCCTCGGGCGCGGGCGGCGGCGGGGTGAGCGCGGCATTGGCCTCGGGCGCGGTCGCGGCGAGCAGCTCGCCGACCTGCGCGTGCAGGGCGTCGAGGTTCGTCGCGAGCCGGCGGTCGAGGTCCGCGTGCTCCTCGAGCAGCAGTTCGAGGTAGCCGCTGATCGCGCCGACGTGGTTGCGCAGATCGTGCAGCAGGCGCTGGCGGTCGCCCGACCAGTCCGCGGCCAGGCAGTCCGAGGCGCGCGCCGCGGCGAGCGAGCACTTTTCCAGGTCGGGCAGCAGCGCGAGCGCGCGCAGGTCCTCGGCGCGCGAGATCGTCTCCGATATCAGCCGCTCGGTGCTGGCGAGGGATTCTCGCAGGATCACGGAATCTGGTGCGTGCGCGGCGGACACCCGTTGGGCCTGTGCATGTGCTTCGGGGTATTTATACCCGCATTGTTCCCGGGCTGGAAACCCCGCGAGCCGCCGCGTTCAGAGCGTCGCCACGAAGCCGCGGATGCGTCGCGCGGCCTCGACGCATTCCTCGAGTCCGGCGACCAGCGCCATGCGCACGCGTCGCGCGCCGGGATCGCCGTGCGGCGTGGGGCGGCTGAGGAAGCTGCCGGGCAGCACCAGCACGTTGCAGCGCCGGTACAGCTCGCGCGCGAACTCGCGTTCGTCGCAGGGCGTGCGCGGCCACAGGTAGAAGCCGCCGGCAGGCGCGCTCACCTCGAGGCAGCCGTCGAGCTCGGCCAGTACCGCGGCAAACTTCGCGCGATAGAGCGCACGGTTTTCGCGCACGTGCTGCTCGTCGCGCCAGGCCAGCGCGCTCGCCGCCTGGTGCGGCGGCGGCATCGCCGAGCCGTGGTAGGTGCGATAGAGCAGGAAGGAGCGGATCAGCGCGGCGTCGCCGGCCACGAAGCCCGAGCGCATGCCGGGCAGGCTGGAGCGCTTCGACAGGCTGTGGAACGCGATGCAGCGCTCGAAGCCCTGGCGCCCGTGGTGGCGGCAGGCCTCGAGCACGCCCACCGGCGGCGCGTCCTCGTCGGGGTAGAGCTCCGAATAGCATTCATCGGACACCACCACGAGGTCGTGGCGATCCGCCAGCGCGAAGATCGTGCCCCAGTCCTCGAGGTCCAGCACCGCGCCGGTCGGGTTGCCGGGCGAGCAGACCACCAGCATCTGGCAGCGCGCCCAGTCGGCCTCGGCGACGGCCGCGAAATCGGGGATGCCGGGCCGCTCGGCACGCTCGGGCAGGAACAGCGGCGAGGCGCCGGCGAGCAACGCCGCGCCCTCGTAGATCTGGTAGAACGGGTTCGGCATCGCGACCAGCGGCGCGGCGTGGCGGCTGCGGTCGATGGCGGCCTGCGTGAAGGCGAACAGCGCCTCGCGGCTGCCGTTGACGGGCAACACGTGCGCCGCCGCTGTCAGGCTGCCCGCGGACAGACCAAAGCGCGCCGTGAGCCAGGCCGCGATCGCCTCGCGCAGTTCCGCGCTGCCCTGGGTCTTGGGGTACTGCGAGTAGCCGGCGCCGTGGCGGCGCAACTCCTCCAGCACGAAGGCGGGCGCGGCGTGCTTGGGCTCGCCGATCGACAGCGAGATCGGCGCCAGCGCCCCCGGCTGCACGCCGTCCAGCAGCGCGGCGAGGCGCTCGAAAGGGTAGGGATGCAGGCGTCCGAGGTCCGGGTTCATGCCAATGCGCGCCGCGCGGTGTCGGTCGCCGCGCCGCCTTGGTCGAGCGCCTCGCGGATCGCGCGCTGCAGTGATTCGCCCATCTCCGCGTCCCCTATCGGTTGCTGGTTGGCATCGGTGATGAAGAAAACGTCCTCGACGCGCTCGCCCAGCGTGGTGATGCGCGCGTTCTGCACCTTGATGCCGAAGGCGAGGAACACGCGCCCGATGCGCGCGAGCAACCCGGCGCGATCCGGTGTCATCACCTCGAGTATCGAGTAGCCGTTGACCGGATCGGCGTTGAGGCGCGTCTCGGTGGGCGCGCTGAAGTGCTTGAGCGCGCGCGGCGTGTGGCGCTGGACGACGTCGAGGTAATGCTCCTCGCCCTGGATGTGCTCGAGCAGCGCCTGCCTGATCGCCCCGGCGCGCGGCCCCTCGGGCGGCACCGGGCGCCCGTCCTGCTCGAGCACGAAGAAGGTGTCCAGCGTGTGGTGGTCGGCCGAGGAATAGACCCGCGCGCCGTACACGTTGAGTCCGAGTTGTTCCATCGTCGCGGTGATCACCGCGAACAGGTAATCGCGGTCGCGCGTGTAGATGAAGATCTGGGTCACCGGGTCGAAGCGGCTGCCGGCGGCCTTGATCAGCACCACCGGCGCTTCGGGCGTGGCGCGCGCCAGGATCGCCTCGGTGTGCCAGGCGATGTCGGCCGCGGTCTCGCGCAGGAAGTAGTCCGACCCCATGTGCGCCCACAGCGCCCCGGCTCGCGCCGGCGCGATCCCGTGGCCCGCGAGCAGCCCGAGCGCCGCGGCGCGGGTCTCGGCTATGCGCTCGCCGCGGTCCATGGGGTTCTCCAGGCCGCGTCGCAGCGCGCGCTTGGTCTGCACGTAGAGCGAGTGCAGCAGGCTCGCCCGCCAGCTGTTCCACAGCGTGGGGTTGGTGGCGTTGATGTCGGCCACCGTGAGCGTGTACAGGTAGTCGAGGTGCACCTGGTCGGACACCAGGCGCGCGAAGGCGATGATCACCTCCGGGTCCGAGATGTCCTTGCGCTGCGCCGTGGCCGACATCACGAGGTGGTTCTGCACCAGCCACGCCACGAGGTTGCCCTCGCGCGTGCTCAACTCGAGGCGGCGACAGAATTCGATTGCGTCCGCGGCGCCCAGGTTCGAGTGGTCGCCGCCGCGGCCCTTGGCGATGTCGTGGTACAGCCCCGCGATATAGAGCAGTTCCGGGCGCGGCAGGCGCTTGATCGCGTGTGCGGCGGTCGGGAAATCCTCGCGCGCGCGCGGCAGCAGGAACATGCGCATGTTGCGCACGACGCGGATGGTGTGCGAATCGACCGAGTAGACGTGGAACAGGTCGTGCTGGGTCTGGCCGACGATGCGCCCGAATTCGGGGATGAAACGCCCGAGCACGCCGTAGCGCTTCATGCGGTCGAGCTGGGTCGCGACGCGGTAGGGCGAGCCGAGCAGTTGCAGGAACAGGCGGTTGGCGCGCGGGTCGCGCCGCAGCTCGGCGCCGATCAGCCGGCGCGAGCCGTGCACGAGACGGATCGTCGAGGCGCGCACGCCGACGATGAAGTCGTGCTGCGCCATCAGCGTGAACATCTCGATCAGCGCCCACGGCGCGTTGCGGAACACGTTGTCGTGGGCCGCCTCGATGTAGCCGTTGCGCACGCGGAAGCGATTGTTGATCTCGTAGAGATTGACCGGCTCGCAGGCGCGCAGGATCGCCTCGTCGAAGAGTTGCGTGAGCATCTCGTTCAGCACGCCGAGCTTCAGCACGCAGCGGAAGTAGTCTTTCATGAAGTGCTCGACGCCGAGGCCGCGCTCGTCGTCGGTGTAGCCGAACAGCCTGGCCAGGCTCAGCTGGTGATCGAACAGCAGCCGGTCCTCGGCGCGGTCGGCCAGCATGTGCAGACCGTAGCGGATGCGCCACAGGAAGTCCTGTTCGTTGGCGAGCGCCTCGTACTCGTGCGCGGTCAGGAAGCCGCGCGCGACCAGCTCCAGCGTGCTGGCGGCATGGAAGTGGCGTTTCGCCACCCAGCCCACGGTCTGCACATCGCGCAACCCGCCCGGGCAGCCCTTGATGTTCGGTTCGAGGTTGTACTCGGTGTTGTTGAACTTGCGGTGGCGCGCCTTCTGCTCGTCCCACTTGGCGCGGAAGAATTCCGCGCTCGGCCAGATCTGCTCCGGGCCGGTCAGCGCGGCGAGCCGCCCGAGCAGCGCGGCATCGCCGCTGATCGTGCGCGCCTCCATCAGCGCGGTTGCGATCGTGATGTCGCCGGCGGCGACCTCGCGGCATTCATCCAGCGTGCGCACGCTGTGGCCGATCGCCAGACGGGTGTCCCACAGGAACGTGATGAACGATTCCAGTGCCGCGCCATGGCGGTCCTTCACGGATTCGTCGGTGATCAGCGCCAGCAGGTCGATGTCGGAGTGGGGGTGCAACTCGCCGCGACCGTAGCCGCCGACGGCGAGCAGCGCGATGCCCGGTTCGCCGGCCAGCCCGAAGTGGCTCCAGATGCAGGCCAGCAGAGCATCCAGGCGTTGCGCGCGCTCGCGCACCAGGGTGCGGATGTTTTCGCCGGCCACGAAGCGCGCGTCGAGGTCGGCGCGCACGCGCGCCAGCTGTTCGCGCACCGTCGGCAGCAGCGGCGCCCCGCCGGCAAGACGCTCGGCCAGTTCCTCGGCGCTGTGCGGAGGCTCCTGCATGGTTCAGCCGGCGCGCCAGGGCTCGCCGCGGCGTGCCGTGAGCACCTCGCAGCCCCCGGCGGTCACCAGCAGCGTGTGCTCCCACTGCGCCGACAGCCGTCCGTCCTTGGTCTCCACGGTCCAGCCGTCGCGCTGCGACAGCTTGGTGTGACGCTTGCCGGCGTTGATCATCGGCTCGATCGTGAAGGTCATGCCCTGCTGGAGTTCCAGGCCGGTGCCGGGGCGGCCGTAATGCAGCACCTGGGGCTCCTCGTGGAACTGGCTGCCGATGCCGTGACCGCAGTACTCGCGCACCACGGAGTAGTAATTGCCCTCGGCGTGCTGCTGGATCACGTGCCCGATGTCGCCCAGGCGTGCGCCGGGGCGCACCACCTCGATGGCGCGGTAGAGGCATTCCTGCGTGATGCGCACCAGGCGCTCGGCATGTGCCTCGACCTTGCCGACCAGGAACATCGCGCTGGTGTCGCCGTGGTAGCCGTCCTTGAAGACGGTGATGTCGACGTTGATGATGTCGCCATGCTTGAGGATGCGCTTGTCGCTGGGGATCCCGTGGCAGACCACCTGGTTCACCGAGGTGCAGATCGACTTCGGGAAGCCGTGATAGTTCAGCGGCGACGGTATGGCCTGCTGCACCCCGACGATGTATTCGTGACAGATGCGGTCGAGCTCGGCCGTGCTGACGCCCGGCTGCACGAACGGCGCGATCATCTCGAGCACCTCGGCGGCGAGGCGGCAGGCCACGCGCATGCGCTCGATCTCGGCGGGGCTCTTGATGAATCCCGGCATCGGGTTCGGCTGGCTTCTCATGCTGCTGTCGGGTTCCGGGGTAGAGTGCATTGGTGTCGGGCCGCGAGGGTTGGCCAGATTGTAAACCATTCGCAATCGCCGGCGCGCCCCGCGACGGCGGGCAAAAAACTGTCATTAATCGCCGGCCCGGGAGGCCCGGCTTCAGTTCCGGGGGTGGCTGTGGTATAAAGCCGCCCGCTTCGCAAGGGACTCGTTCCCCGCGGGC
>JAKJFB010000449.1:2541-2775 GCA_022705125.1 Pseudomonadota bacterium | reverse complement strand
CGATTCCGCCCGGCTTCATCCCGACCCAGGACAAGCAATACCTGTTCGCGGGCGCGATGCTGCCCGAAGGCGCCACCCTCGATCGCACCGACGCCGTCATGCGCAAGATGGGCGAGATCGCAATGGCCACGCCCGGCGTGCAGAACGCGGTGCAGTTCCCCGGCCTCAACGCCGTGCACTTCGTCAACACGCCGAGCATGGGCGTGATGTTCATCGGGCTCGAACCGGCCGCTG
>JAKJFB010000449.1:0-2486 GCA_022705125.1 Pseudomonadota bacterium | reverse complement strand
CCTCGATGCCTCCGCCCGTGCTGGGCCTGGGCAATGCTGCTGGCGTGGAAGGCTACGTGCAGGATCGCGCGGGGCTGGGCTTCGGCGAACTCAACACGAACGCGCAAGCGCTCGTCGGGGCGCTGCGCCAGACGCCCGGCTTCGACCCGTTCACGCTGTTCTCCACCTTCCAGTCCAACGTGCCGCAACTCGACGCCACCGTGGACCGGACCAAGGCCAAGGAACAAGGCCTGTTGCTCAATGACGTGTACGAGGCCTTGCAGGTGTACTTGGGCTCGGCTTACATCAACGACTTCAACCTGTTCGGACGCACTTACAGTGTCTACGCGCAGGCCGACGCCGAGCACCGGGACGACGTCGGCGACATCTCGCGTCTCAAGGCGCGCAATGCGCGTGGCGAGATGGTGCCGCTGGGCAGCGTGGTCAGTCTGCGGGAGACCTACGGGCCGGATCCCGTGATCCGCTTCAACGGCTATCCGGCGGCGGATTTCTCCGGCGGCACGAATCCGGCGGTGCTCTCTTCCACCGAAGCAGTCACGGTGGTGCAGGGCCTGTCGCAACAGGTGTTGCCGCGCGGCATGGAAGTGGCGTGGTCGGGCCTGACCTACGAGGAAGTGAACCAGGGCTCCGCAGCGTTGCTGGTATTCCCGCTCTGCGTGTTGCTGGTCTATCTGGTGCTGGCAGCGTTGTACGAAAGCTGGGCCTTGCCGCTGAGCGTGATCCTGATCGTGCCGATGTGCCTGCTCTCGGCCATGGGCGGCCTCTGGCTAGTCAACTTCCTGCACGGCATGAGCTTGATGCTGTGGCCGCAGAACTACCCGCCCTCGTTCCTCGACAACAACATCTTCACCCAGATCGGCCTCGTGGTGCTGATGGGTCTGGCCTGCAAGAACGCCATCCTGATCGTGGAGTTCGCGCGCGATCTGGAGGAACAGGGCAAGAGCATCGTCGATGCCGCCATTGAAGCCTGCCGCCTGCGGCTGCGCCCGATCCTGATGACGAGCTTCGCGTTCTGCGCCGGCGTGCTGCCGCTGGTGTTCGCCTCGGGCGCCGGCGCGGAGGTGCGGCACGTGATGGGTGTCACCGTGTTCGCCGGCATGCTGGGCGTGACATTCTTCGGCCTGTTCTTCACTCCGGTGTTCTATGTCGTCATCCGCAAGCTGTCCGAGCGCCGTGCGCAGCGCGCCGCGAAGACAACGGGAGCCGCCCATGCGTAAGCCGCTGCTTGTCTTGATCGCAGCCGCCGTGCTCACAGGCTGCACGGTCGGCCCCGAGTACGTGCGGCCCGAGCCCGGCATGCCGTCGCGGTTCGATCAGGCTACGGCCGAAGCCGCGGCCCAGCCGGCGCAGACGCAGGTCTGGGAAGCCTTCGGCGATGCCGAACTCGACGCCCTGATCGAGCGCGCCCTCGATGCCAACACCACCATCGCGCAAGCAGCCGCGCGTTTCGAGGAAACGCTCGCCCTGCGTGGCCTCATTCCGTATTCGTGGTTTCCCACCATCAACGCCAGCGCCGACGCCGAGCGCAGCGATCCGAGCGGCGAAGATCCCTTCCTGCCGACAGACCAGACGCGCACCGACACCTATCGCGCCGGATTCGATGCGAGTTGGGAGATCGACCTGTTCGGAAGCTTGCGCAACCAGAGCAGCGCAGTGCGACGCCGCACCGAAGCCAACGCCGCCGAACTGGCCCAGGTCCGGCTCAGCATCGTGGCGGAAACGGCGCAGTCGTTCTTCGCCCTGCGCGGCGCGCGAGCGCGCCAGCGCCTGCACGAGAGCAACCTGGCCAAGCTGGGCGAGAGCGTGGAACTCGTGGCCACGCTGGAATCCCACGGTCGCAGCACCGCGCTGGACGTGGCGCGCATCCGGGCACAACGTTCCGCCCTCGCCGCGCAACAGGCGCAGCTCGACGCCGACGTGGTGCGGCACGAACAACGCCTCGCCGTGCTCACCGCGCAACCCGTGGCGCAACTGCGCCAGCAACTTGACCCGCAGGCCGCGCTGCCGCCGCTGCCGGCGCTGGTCACGCTCGGCACCCCGCAACAGTGGCTGCAACGCCGCCCGGATGTACGCGCCGCCGAGCGCCGCCTGGCTGCGGCCTATTCCGACGTCGGCACCGAAACCGCCGAGTTCTTCCCCAAGCTCAACTTGTTCGGCAGCTTCGGCTGGACCGCACAGGGCTTCGGCGACCTCGGTAGCGGCAGCGCCGAACGCTGGGCCTGGGGCCCGTCGCTGAGCTGGTCCTTCCTCGACGCCGGTCGCGTCCGGCAACGAGTGAAGGCGGCCGAAGCACGCGCCGACGGCGCGCGCGCGGCGTTCGATGAAACCGTACTGCGCGCGCTCGAGGAAACCGAGAACGCACTCGCCGGCTACCGTGCCGCCAATCGCGCCGCTGGCGAACTGGACGACGCCGCGCGCGCGGCGGGCGAAGCCGCGCAACTGGCCACGCTGCGCTTCGAGGCCGGCGTCGATGATGCGCTCTCGCT
>JAKJFB010000448.1 GCA_022705125.1 Pseudomonadota bacterium | reverse complement strand
ATCGCCACCAGCGCACAGATATAGAAAGTCAGCTCCATCGTTCCCGACCCCCTATGGCAGCAGCGTTCTGACGTCGATCGGCTGGGCCTCGCTCTGCGCGGCGCCCTTGGGCTTGCCCGCGATCGCCATGCCCGCGACGCGGTAGAAATTGTATTCCGGGTTCTTGCCGCTTCCCGCGATGAGCAGGTCCTCTTTCTCGTATACGAGGTCCTCGCGCTTGTACTCGGCCAGCTCGAAATCCGGCGTGAGCTGGATCGCGGTCGTGGGGCAGGCTTCCTCGCACATGCCGCAGAAGATGCAGCGCGAGAAATTGATGCGGAAGAACTCCGGATACCAGCGCCCGTCGTCCTTCTCGGCCTTCTGCAGCGCGATGCAGCCCACGGGACATGCCACGGCGCACAGGTTGCAGGCGACACAGCGCTCCTCGCCGTCCGGGTCGCGCGTCAGCACGATGCGCCCGCGGTAGCGCGGGGGCAGGTACACGGCCTGCTCGGGGTACTGGATCGTGGCACGCGCGCGCGTGGCGCGCGAGAAGATCATCCACATGCTGCGCAGGTTGGTGCCGATGCCCGCGAGTATTTTCAGGAGCAGGTTCATGTGTTCAACCCTTGGCCAGCAGCACGGCGCCGGTCACCAGCAGGTTCAGCAGCGTGATCGGGAGACAGACCATCCAGCCCGCCGTCATCAGGTGGTCGTAGCGCGGGCGGGGCAGCGCGGCGCGAACCAGTATGAACAGCATCACGAATACCAGTGTCTTCGCCACGAACCACAACGGAGCCAGCCAGTCGGGGCCCGGCCCGAGCCAGCCACCGAGGAACAGCGTCGTGAGCAGCGAGGACACCACCACGATGCCGATGTATTCACCGACGAAGAACATCGCCCACTTCATGCCGGCGTATTCGGTGTGGTAGCCCGCGGCGAGTTCCTGCTCGGCTTCCGGCAGGTCGAAGGGGCTGCGGTGCGTGACCGCGATGCCTGCGAGCGCGAAGGTGCAGAAGCCGAGGAACTGCGGCACGATGAACCACAGCTCGCGCTGCGCCTCGACGATCTCGCGCATGTTGAACGAGCCGGTCTGCGCCACCACGCCCATCAGCGACAGCCCCATGAACACCTCGTAGCTCACGGTCTGCGCGGCCGAGCGCAGGCCGCCGAGCAGCGAGTACTTGTTGTTGCTGGACCAGCCGGCGAACAGCACCGCGTAGACCGCCAGGCCCGCCATCGCCAGGAAGAACAGGATGCCGATGTCGAAGTCCGCCACGTACCACGTCGGCGAGACCGGGATGATGATGTACGAGATGAACAGCGCGCTCATCGCGATGATCGGCGCGATCAGGAACGTCAGCTTGTCCGCGAACGGCGGGATCCAGTCCTCCTTGAACAGCATCTTCACCACGTCGGCCGGCAGCTGGAAGATGCCGAAGGGACCGACGCGGTTCGGGCCGTAGCGGTCCTGCCACAGCGCCAGCACGCGGCGCTCGATGAAGCTGAGGTAGGCGGCGAAGATCACCGCGGCCAGCAGGATGATGACCGCCTTCACGACGGCCCACAGCACCGCGGCCACTTCGGGCGAGAGGAAGCTCATGACTGCCCTCCGGTGCTGACGTTGGCGGTGGCGGCGACGAAGGCAAAGGCCATGCCCGGCAGCCCGGCGGGGATGCCGACGACGCCTTCGCTGAGCGATTCGCGCAGCGCCAGCGGCGCCTCGAACTGCACTGCGCCGACGCTTACGCGCACGGTGGCGCCGGCGCCTAGACCGCGGCGCCGGGCTTCGTGCGGATGCAGCGCCACGTAGGGGGCGGGCACGTTCTGCGCGGTCACCGGCGCGCGCGCCGACAGTTCCTCGCTGCCGAAGATGTGGTGCAGCGGCGCGACCGCCAGATCGCTCGCGGCGGCGGTGGCGACGGGCACGTAGCCCGCGCTCGCCGCCGGCTCGATCAGGCGGATGCCGGGATCGCCCTGGCGCAGGTGCCCGCCGACCTCGTCCTGGAACTTGTTCCAGGACTGCGGCGAGTTCCAGCCCGCGCTCCACGCGAAGGGCACCAGCGGACCCGGCTCGTCGGGGCCGCCGTAGCCCTCCATCGAGAAGGCGAGCGCGCTGTCGGGATCCTGCGAGGCACGCGGCTCGTGCATCGAGATGTTCGCGCGCATCGCGGTGCGGCCCGAATAGCGGTTCGGCTGGCGTGCCACGCGGCGCCCGTGCACGCGGGTGTCGGCCCCCGGCGCGGCAGCCACGATGCCGGCGAGCGCGGGGTTCTCGCGCGCGCAGGCCGCGGTGATCTGGTCCAGCGTCTCCCATTCCACCGGCACGCGGTTCTCCGCGCTCTGGATGCCGGCCAGCCAGCGCCAGCTCTCGCGCACCTGGGTGGCGAGGTTGTAGTAGGCGGGATCGTAGACCTGGAAGTAGCGTTGCGCGCGGCCCTCGTTGCTGACCAGCGTGCCGTCGCCCTCGGCGAAGCTCGCCGCCGGCAGCAGCAGGTGCGCCTTCGCGCCGGTGGCGCTCAGCTGGTGGTCGATCACGACCACGCAACGCGCGCGCGCCAGCGCGGCATCGACCAGCGCGGCATCGGCGCGGCGGTAGAGCTCGTTCTCCAGCACCACCAGCACGCTGCCCTCGTCGACGGCGGCGAGCGCGGCCTCGACGGCGTTGCCGCCGAGCATCGCGACCCCGAGACTGTTGGCCTCGGGCAGCGCCAGCGTCAGCGCGGGCTCCTGTCCGCGCGCCTTCAGCGCCACGGCGATGTTGGCGCAGGCGTCGAGGATCGCCCCCGAGCGCAGC
>JAKJFB010000447.1 GCA_022705125.1 Pseudomonadota bacterium | reverse complement strand
CACGCCGGTAGCCCTGCTCGTTGTGGATGCTGTCGACCTCGAGCTCGTCCTCCTGCTCATGGTCGGCGATCGCGAACAGATGGAACTCGCGAATCAGACGCGGCGACAGATACTGTGCAATGAAGGACTCGTCCTTGAAGTTGCGCATGGCGAAGTCGAGCACCGGTTGCCAGTCGCGTCCGGCGATGTCGGGAAACCAGTGACGATCCTCGTCGGTGGGCGACGAGCAGATGCGGCGCAGGTCCGAGAACATCGCAAAGCCCAGCGCGTAGGGATTCAGGCCGCCGTAGCCTCGCTCGTCGAAGCCGCGCTGCGTGACCACGTTGGTGTGCGAGGCGAGCACTTCGAGCATGAAACCGTCGTCGACCAGCCCCTTGTCGTACAGCCGATTCAGGATCGTGTAGTGCCAGAACGTGGCCCAGCCCTCGTTCATCACTTTCGTCTGGCCCTGCGGATAGAAGTACTGGGCGGTCTTGCGCACGATGCGCACCAGCTCGCGCTGCCAGGGCGCCAGGCGGGGCGAGAACTTCTCGACGAAATAGAGCAGGTTCTCTTCGGGTTCCTCGGGGAACACCGGCCTGCGTGCATCGGAGGCCGCGCGCGTGCGCGCCGTCGGCACCGTGCTCCAGATCTCGTCGTAGCGCGAGTACGCGTACGCCTCGCGTTCGCGCAGGCGATCGCGCTCCTCGTCCGCCGACAACGGCCGCGGGCGACGGTAGCGGCTGACACCGTAGTCCATCAACGCATGGCAGGCATCGAGAACCTCCTCGACGGCGGCGATGCCGTGCTGCGCCTCGCACTGCATCACGTACTGGCGCGCGAACACCATGTAGTCGATGATGGCGTCGGCGCTCGTCCACTGCCGGAACAGGTAGTTGCCCTTGAAGAACGAATTGTGTCCGTAGCACGCGTGCGCGATCACCAGCGCCTGCAGCGCCATGGAGTTCTCCTCCATGAGGTACGAGATGCAGGGGTTGGAGTTGATCACGATCTCGTAGGCCAGGCCGCGCGCACCCTTGCGGTAGTCATGCTCGTTGCGGATGAACTCCTTGCCGAAGCTCCAGTGCGGGTAGCCGATCGGCAGCCCGACGGACGCGTAGGCGTCGAGCATCTGCTCGCTGGCGATCACTTCGATCTGGTTCGGGTAGCAGTCGAGGCCGAATTCGCCGACGGCGATCTCGCGGATCGCCTGATCGTATTCGGCGATCAGCTCGAAGCTCCACTGCGCGCCCGACGAGATCGGACGCCGTGCCCGCGCCGGGGGCGCACCGTCGCCACTCGCCGCCGCCGGGCGGGTCATCATCACGGTCGCGGGGCCGTCGGCCACGACCTGCACGGTGGTGGTCTTCATGCGCGCGCTCCCGCCGGTTGACGACTGAACAGATCGCGGAACACCGGATAGATGTCCCGATGCTGGGCGACCTCGCGCATCGCGAAGTGCGCGCACTCGATGCGCCGATACGCGGCCGACAGCGTCGACATGCGTGCGCCCGGGTCGGGCACCTCGATATACGCGAAGTGCCGGACCACCGGCAGCAGATGCTGCTCGAGAAAGCCGCGGCTCTTTTCGGGATCGGCGCCGAAGGCGTCGCCATCCGACGCCTGCGCGCCATAGATGTTCCACGCGCCACCCGGATAACGCGCGGTGACGATCTCGTGCATCAGGCTCAACGCCGACAGGACCACGGTGCCGCCCGTCTTGCGATCATGGAAGAAGCGCTGCTCGTCGACTTCCTCGGCATCGTCGGTGTGCCGGATGAACACCACCTCCACGTGCTCGTACTTGCGCGCCAGGAACAGGTACAGCAAGGTGTAGAAGCGCTTGGCCAGGTCCTTCTTGCGCTCGTCCATCGATGCCGACACGTCCATCAGGCAGAACATCACGGCCTGGCTGATCGGCTGCGGCACCGCGACCCGGTGCCGAAAGCGCAGGTCGATCTCCTCGAGGAACGGCACGGCACCGATGCGCCGCTTCAGCGCCGCGCGCTCGAGCGCGCGCGCCTCCAGGGCCCGCGCGGCCCCTCCGTCATCCACGGCCTGCGCGGTGTCGGCCTCGTCGACCGGGTGCGGAACGCGTGCGTCGTCCGCATCATCGGACGTGCACGCGTCGTCCGGGGCGGGGGCCGGCGCAGGGGCCTGCGCGGCGTGCTGCGCCTCGAGCTCGGCCAGCCGCCGGCGCGCCGCGCCGGTCAGTGCGATGCGCCGGCCCAGCGCGTTGCGCAGCGATCGCTGCACGCTCAGGTTGGTGGGCGAGCCGGTCTGCGTGTAGCCGGCGCGCTGCATCTTCTGGCGGCGGATCTCGCCCAGCGTCGTGCGGGCCAGCCGGGGCAGCTCGAGATCGTCGAAGAAGATCTGCATGAACTCGTCACGCGACAGGGTGAACGCGAAGCCGTCCTCGCCGTCGCCATCCCCCTCGCCGCTGCCGCTGCCCCCGCCGCCTGCGCCACCGTCGGGGCGCGGAATGCGGTCGCCCTGCTGGAACTCGCGATTGCCCGGGTGCACGTACTCGCGGTCGCCGCCCGGGGCGTTGCGGAAGCCCGGCTCGGAGATGTCGCGCACCGGGATCTTCACCTCGCCGCCGCGCTCCATGTCCCTGATCGAGCGCTCGGCGACCATGTCGGACACCGCACGCTGGATCTGCGCCTTGTAGCGGCGGATGAAGCGCTCACGGTTGACCGCGCTCTTGTTGCGGTCGTTCAGGCGACGATCGATGATCACCGACATCTCATGCTCCCGGACCGGGCGCCGGGCGACCGCGCGCTGCGCGCGTCGGCTG
>JAKJFB010000446.1:296-2779 GCA_022705125.1 Pseudomonadota bacterium | reverse complement strand
GGACCGCCATGCGGGGATCGCGGCAGTCTACGGCGTGCCGGAGTCGTTGCGCGCCCGTGCGCGTGACGGCAGGCGTTTCTATTCCTGATACACCGGTGCCTGCGTCTGCAGGGGAGGAACGGCGTGAGTTTCAAA
Organism: Pseudomonadota bacterium; assembly: GCA_022705125.1. Next base: position 2,644 of record JAKJFB010000446.1, on the reverse strand, counting down.
GACGACGATGTGGTGATTATCGACTGCGCACGGACCCCGATGGGGCGTTCGAAGAACGGCGTATTCCGCAATGTGCGCGCGGAAGACTTGTCCGCGGATCTCGTGAACGCGTTGTTCGCGCGCAATCCGAACGTGGATCCTGCCGCGGTGGAAGACGTGATCTGGGGCTGCGTGAACCAGACCGAGGAGCAGGGCTGGAACGTGGCACGCATGTTCTCGCTGCTCACCGTGGTACCGCATTCGGCCGGTGCGCAGACCATATCGCGGCTCTGCGGCTCCTCGATGTCGGCGCTGCACATCGCCGCGCAGTCGGTCATGACCGGCTATGGCGATGTGTTCCTGGTCGGCGGCGTGGAGCACATGGGACACCTGCCGATGGACAAGGGCATCGATCCCAACCCCCGCATGAGCAAGCACGTCGCCAAGGCCGCCGGGATGATGGGCATCACCGCCGAGGGACTGGCCATGCTGCACGGCATCACGCGCGAGCAGCAGGATGCCTTCGGCGTGCGCTCGCACCGCCTGGCGGCCCGAGCGCAGGACGAAGGGCGCTGGGCGCGCGAGATCATCCCGGTGCGCGGTCATGACGAGGATGGCTTCAGCAAGCTGATCACCGAGGACACCACGGTGCGCCGTGACACCACGCTCGAGGGGCTGGGTGCCTTGGCGCCGGCTTTCGACCCGCGCAACGGCACGGTCACCGCCGGAACCTCGTCGCAGATCGCCGACGGTGCGGCGGCGATGATCGTGATGTCCGGACGCAAGGCGCGGGCCTGTGGCGTGCAGCCGCGCGCGAAGATCCGGGCGATGGCAGTTGCGGGGGTGGACCCTTCGATCATGGGTTACGGTCCGGTTCCGGCGACACACAAGGCGCTGGCGCGCTGCGGCCTGGCGATGAAGGACATCGAGGCGGTGGAACTCAACGAGGCCTTCGCCGCGCAGGCCCTGCCTGTGCTCAAGGACCTCGGGCTGCTCGACGACATGGACACCAGGGTCAATCTGCACGGAGGCGCGATCGCGCTGGGGCATCCCTTCGGTTGCTCGGGCGCGCGGATTACCGGGACCCTCATCAACGTGATGGAGCAGCGCGACCTCACGCTGGGACTGGCGACCATGTGCATCGGCATGGGCCAGGGGATCGCGACGGTGCTGGAGCGGGTTTGATGCCGGGGCAGAGGCAGGGGGGAATCGCGATCCCGGAGTCCGGGGCCGCGGCTGCGTGACCGGTCGTCGTTCCCCCGAGAATTGGCTGCTGCTGGCGAGTTACGGTTCGGTCGCGGTCGCCCTGATCCTGATCGTCGTCAAGGCGGCGGCGTGGTTGTATACGGGGTCCGCCAGCCTGCTCGGTTCATTGATCGATTCCTTCATGGATTCCATGGCCTCGCTGCTGTCGATGGCCGCGGTGCGCTATTCGCTGAAGCCGGCGGACGAGGAACATCGTTTCGGGCACGGCAAGGCCGAATCGCTGGCGGCACTGGCGCAGTCGGCGTTCATCATGGGTTCCGCGGTGCTGCTGTTCCTGTATTGCCTGGAGCGTATTCTGCAAGCCGAGGAGCACGTGCTCGAGCATACCGGGATCGGTATCGCGGTCAGTGTCTGTGCGATCGTGTGCACGCTCGGGCTGCTCGCGCTGCAGACACACGCTATACGCCTCACCGGCTCGACGGCGATCAGCGCAGATCGGCTGCACTACAAGTCAGACCTGCTGATGAACGGGGCTGTCATCATTTCACTGCTGTTTGCCCAGCGGGGTGTCTACCTGGTCGATGTGGTCATGGGGCTGTTCATCGCCATGATCATCTCCCGCGGCGCCGTGCAGATCGGGTGGGAGGCTTTTGGTCTGCTGATGGACAAGGCACTGTCGCCGGAGGTCGATCAGCACATCCGCGAACTGGCGCTGTCCAGTCCGGGCGTGCTCGGCGTGCACGATTTGCGTACACGGCGCTCCGGGATGCGCTACATCATCCAGTTGCACGTGGAACTGGAGGACGAGACGTCGCTGCTCGTCGCCCACGGCATCGCCGACGCGGTGGAATTTCGCCTGCGCGAGGCGTATCCCGGTGCGGACGTGATCATCCACCAGGATCCGCACAGCGCGGTGGCAGAGGAGTATGCGGCGGCAATGGCGCAGGGCCCGTTGCAGCTGCCTGCAGGGTTGCGGCCGAGTTGAATTGCTGCGCAGCCGTGTGGCAAACTGCGGTCGCCTGGAACTCCCCTGACTTTGTCAAGAAATCATCGGCATAACAACAAGTTGCGCAGATCTCCTGATTCAGCGGTCAAAGCCCGGCCCGGCTGTGCGAAAGTGGCGGAACTGGTAGACGCGCTGGATTTAGGTTCCAGTGCCGCAA
>JAKJFB010000446.1:0-286 GCA_022705125.1 Pseudomonadota bacterium | reverse complement strand
GGCGTGCGGGTTCGAGTCCCGCCTTTCGCACCACAACGGGAAGGGTTGCCGACGGGAAGGCACCGGGCAGATGCGCTGGCCGGTTTCCCGATTTTGCCGACTCTCGGATTTCATGAACCCATGCTAGAATGCGCGCCCTTGTGGTTGGCGCGCCGATGCCGGATGGGCGTGCGGGTGCGTCAAGCGCATTAGCGGATCAGGCTGTTTCCGAGCGATATCCGGTTGTCCATTCCCTCCGGCGATGCGTCCGGCCTTGGTGGTCGGTGCACGCGAGTGGCGGGCCGGA
>JAKJFB010000445.1 GCA_022705125.1 Pseudomonadota bacterium | reverse complement strand
ACCAGGATCTCCTCGATTCCGGAAGCGCCATCGGCCCGCTGGGCTTGTGCGAGGCCCGGGAGCAGCGCGGCAACGGCGGCGCCGAGGACGATGCGGTTGCGGGGCTTGTCTTGCTTTGCGGAGCTGATTTTCATGATGTATCTCCCGTGGTTCCGATGGCAAGTCCGGCGATCGACGCCATCGTGTATCGATTTATTCCCCTGTCGGTGGGTACCAACGGTGCGCAAACACCCCTGTCGGACGCCCCGACGCAGGGAGAATAGTCGCGCGAGGCGCCGCGTCGAGCCGCAGTGCGCCTGTTGTCCCGAACTGATACCACTTTGGCCACAACCGAGTTGCCGCAGGGCTGAGCCCGTCTGCGGTCTTGAATATCTTGGTCGTCAATTCACGACGAACGCAGCGGCTGTGCCGCGGCGCGACTCGTGCCTTTCACAGCACATGCCGGGAGAACGCGATATGAATTCCTCGAACATGCCACTGCAGGGGCTGCGGATCATCGAGAGCTCCCTGCTCGGGGCCGCGGCGATCACGACATCGCTCGCGGACCTCGGCGCGACCGTGATCAAGGTCGAATCGCCGGAGGGCGACTACATCCGCGAGATGACCTGGCCCATCATCGAGGGTGTCTCGCTGATGCACTACCACCTGAACCGGGGCAAGAAGAGCATCACGCTCGACCTGAAGACCGAGGCCGGCAAGGAGCTCTATCGCGAACTGGTGCGCGATGCCGATGTGGTGATCGAGGCCATGCGCCCCGGGGTGCTCGCCAAGCTGGGCCTGGGGTTCGAGGACCTGCGCAAGGTCAATCCGGCGATCGTCTTCTGCACGGTGTCGGGATACGGGATGACGGGTCCCTACAAGGACATGCCCTCGCACGGGATCGCCTACGACACCTGGTCGGGCGCGGTCACGCCCGCCTACGACGAGGAGGGCTTCTGTTACATACCCGAGCACGTCTCGATCGGCATCAACGCGGCGCCTCTGTTCGGCGGGCTCGCGGTGCTGGCCGGCGTGTTGCGCGCACGCGCCACCGGCGCCGGCTGCATGATGGAGCTGGGGCAGAGCGATGCGGCGGCGTTCTTCGACTGGTATCGCTGTGAGAGTCACCTGGCCTACGCACGTCCGCAGGACGTGGTCACCGGCAACAAGGCCGACGGCTACGTGCGGCGGCCCGTGGCGACGGCCGGCATGAAGGAGGGCGTGCGCTACCAGATATACGCCTCCAGCGACGGCCACGTGCTGTTCATGGCCTCGGAGCAGGCCTTCTGGAAGAACTTCTGCGAGGGGGTCGGGCGCGGCGATTTGTTCGAGAAGTGGCCGGGATCACGCTATGCCGACCACGCGCGCGGCAACCGCGAGCTGCAGCGGGAACTGCGCGAGATATTCCGTTCGCGCACCTCGGCGCAGTGGATCGAGTTCGGCGACAAGCACAACACGCCGATCGCGCCGGTCCACACGCCGGAGAACATCGTCGACGACCCGCAGTTCAAGGCGCGCTTCGATCTGCTGCCGCACGAGACGCACGGTGCCGACATGCTGTCGTTTCCGGTGCACTTCGTGGGCGAGCAACTGCTGCCGCCGGCACGCGCGCCGGTGGTCGGCGAACACACCGAGCAGGTGCTGCGCGAGGTGCTGGGCTGCGACGACGCGCGCGTGGCGGCGATCCGGGGTTCCGGCGCGCTGGGCGCCGCCGCGGCCAAGGACTAGGGGAATGCACCGGTGTCCTTTTGTGATACCGATTTGGCCTGTTAAGGCGTGCTGCCACGCTCGAAGCCGGCGCGCACATCGCTAGAATCCGACCAACGCACTGGGTTTTGCAGGGGACAGACGACATGGAATTCGAATTTTCCGCCGAGGAATGTGAATTCATCCGCCAGGTCGACCAGTTCCTGAAGGAGAACGAGTCGCGCGACGTGATGGATGTGAGTCGCGAGAACATGGCGCAGGTCTGCGACACGCCCGAACGGCGCGCATTCATGAAGAAGATCGCCGAGCGCGGGTGGCTGGGCATCACGTGGCCCAGGGAGCATGGCGGGCAGGACGGCAGCGGCATCTACGAATACCTGCTCAACGAGATGCTCTCCGCCGTCGGCGCTCCCGGCATCGGCAAGGGTGTCGGCATCGTCGGCAAGACGCTGATCAACGTGGGATCGGAAAAATTGAAGCAGGAGTTCCTGCCAAAGATCCTCAACGCCGAGATCGAGTTCGCCGTGGGCTATTCCGAGCCCGGCGCGGGATCCGATTCCGCGGCAATGCGGCTCAAGGCAGAGCGCAGCGGCGAGGGCTGGGTGCTCAGCGGACAGAAGATCTTCACCACCTCGGCGCATTTCGCCGACTGGTACTGGGTCGGCGCACGCACCGATCCCACCCGCCCCAAGCACAATGGCATCACGCTGTTCCTGGTGCCGATGAACCACCCGGGGCTCACGGTGCACGCGATGTACACGATGGGCGGCGAGCGCACCAACGGCGTGTTCTTCGACGATGTCTACGTCCCCGACGAGTATCGCGTCGGCGAACTGAACCGGGGCTTCCAGTACATTGCCGAGGCGCTCGACATCGAGCGATTCACGCTGTTCACCTTTTCGCCGATCCGCGCGCGCATGGAATTGCTCGCCGATTACGTGAAGCGCACGACGCGCGACGGCAAGCCGCTGCGCGAGGATCCGGTGATCCGCCAGCGCATCGCGCAACTGGCGACCGAGTGCGAGGTCGGCCGCCTGCTGGGCGTCAAGTTCATCAGCGCCGCGATGCAGGGCGGCAAGACGCCGACCGTGGA
>JAKJFB010000444.1 GCA_022705125.1 Pseudomonadota bacterium | reverse complement strand
GGGCCTCCGCGAGCGCCTCCATCTGCCGCTCGCGCTCCAGCGCCAGCGCGGTTTCCAGGCTCGCGCGCGCGGCGGCCTTTTCCTGCTCCCAGTCGGCCAGGCGGCTCTCGAACTGGCCCTTCAGCGCGCTGGCGCGCTCCTCGGCCTCCTTCGCCTCGGCCAGCACGCGCTCGATGCCGGCCTTGCGCGCCGCGAGGGTGTTCAGCACGGGCCGGTAGAGATAGCGCTGCAGTATCCAGACCAGGACCAGGAAATTGATGACCTCCAGGACGAAGGTGGTCCAATCCAGCTCCATGAGCGGCTCCTGCTACTGCAGCAAGTATTCGAGCAGCGGGTTGCGGAAGATGATCACCAGCACGATCACCAGCACATAGATCGCCAGCGATTCGATCATCGCCAGGCCGATGAACAGCGTGCGCGTGATGGATTTTTCCGCCTCCGGCTGGCGCGCCAGCGCCTCCAGCGCCTGGGCGATGGCGCGGCCCATCGCCATCGCCGGGAACATGGTACCCAGCGCGATCGCGATGGCGGCCACCGCGGTCGAGACCAGGGCAAACCAGTGTATGTCGCTCATGTCGTGCCTCCTCCGGCATCGTTGGAATCGGCTGCGGCGCCGCCCTGCGCCACTTCCCGTGACTGCATGCCGCCGGCGATGTAGATCAGCGCCAGCGTGCCGAATATGTAGGCCTGGACCAGTGCCTCGACGATGTGCAGCATCAGCACCGGCACCGGCACCAGGAAGCCCGCCAGCAACAATACCATCAGGGCCGCCATTTCCAGGCTCATGATGTTGCCGAACAGCCGCACGGCCAGCGCGAGGGTGCGCGAGAGCTCGCCGAGCAGGTGGAACGGCAGCAGTATCGGGCTCGGGCTCAGGTAGTGGCGCGCGTAGTCCTTCAGCCCCACGCTGCGGATGCCGTACCAGTGCGTCGAGAGGAACACCAGGAAGGCCAGCGCGGCGGTGGCGGAGAGATCGCCGGTCGGCGAATCGAGCTCGGGCACCAGGCCGGTGAGGTTGGCCACCACGAGGAACAGCCAGATCGTGCCGACGAAGGGCAGCAAGGTCGCGGCGCGCCCGGGCAACACGCTGTCGATGGCGGACTCGATCGCCTGCACCACGCCCTCGAGCGCCGTCTGCAGCAGTCCGGGGCGCTCCACGCAGAGCCGGCGCGTGGCGAGCCGGCACACGACCCAGAACAGCAGCAGCAACCCCCAGGTGGTCACCACGGTGGTGGTGATGCCGAAACCTCCGAGGCTGAACACCACGGCCACGCTTTCCATCACCAGTACTTCCGGATGAAGACATAGACGTTGGTGGCTCCGAGCACCAGCCCCAGCAGGATGCAGTTCAGCGTCCAGCGCACGGTGTAGTCCTCCCCCAGGCTGTCCAGCCAGCGCCCGAGGTAGGCTCCCGCGAGCAGGGGTGCCACGAACAGCACCGACAGGCTGCCCAGGAACACCGACTGCGCCAGCAGCGAGCGGCTACCGCGCTCGGCGCGCCGCATCCGCTCGCTGTCGCGCTCGACACCGCGGCGCCACTGCTCGTCGCTCATGCCTGCCACCGGTCGAGCTGGCGCAGGCGCCGCAGCAGCTGCTGCTCCAGGTGCTGCACGTTCTGCCGCAGGCTGCGCAACTCCTCTTCCTCCCGGGCCAGCTGGCCCGACAGCAGCCCCGAGATACGGTCGTAGTCGTGGTCACGGAGGTATCGGCGCGTGTTCACCGTGAGCCGGTCCGCGGCAAAGTACAGCACCGCGCCGGGACAGGCGAGATGACACCAGCGCCCGTCGGCGTCGCGGTAGCGCGACAGCCCGTAGCCGAGGATGGTCATGAAGCGCTCGCACCCGGGCAGGATGCCGAAACTGCCGCTCGCGTCGGTGCCCACGAAGCTGGTGACGCCGGCAATGTCCTCGCTGTGCACGGCGCTCTGCAGGCACAGCGTGATGGTTGCGCTCACGGGGCCTCCATCGCGCCGCGCATGTAGCAGCGCTCTTCGGGCATCGCGTCATAGCGCCCGCGCATGAAGTCCTCGCAGTCGCCGAGCGTGACCGCGAGCGGCACCGAGGCGCCCGCGATGCCGGTGTGCTCCGACACCACGAAGAATGGCTGCGTCAGGTAGCGCTCGAGCAGGCGCGCGCGCAGCACGATGCGCCGGTCCGTCTCCGACAGCGCCTCCAGCCCCAGCATCGCGATGATGTCCTCGAGCTCGCGGTAGCGCGCGAGGTGCTCGCGCACGCCCTGCGCCACGCGGTAGTGCCGCTCGCCGAGCGTCACCCGGTCCATCAGGCGACTGCCGGATGCCAGCGGATCCACCGCGGGATAGATGCCCTTGGCGGCCTGGTTGCGCGCCAGGATCACGGTGGTGTCGAGGTGCGCGAGGATCGCGCCGACGGCCGGATCGGTCATGTCGTCGGCCGGCACGTAGACCGCCTCGACCGCGGTGATGCTGCCGCGGCTCGTCGAGGAAATGCGCTCCTGCAGTTCCGCCACCTCGGAGAGCAGTGTGGGCTGGTAGCCCACGGTGGCGGGCATGCGCCCGAGCAGTCCCGAGAGCTCGCTGCCCGCCTGGATGAAGCGAAACGCGTTGTCCATCAGGAACAACACGTCGCGCGCCACGTGGTCGCGCAGGTACTCGGCATAGGTCAGCGCCGACAGGCCGATGCGAAAGCGCACGCCCGGCGATTCGTCCATCTGGCCGAAGACCATCAGCGTGCGCGGCATCACGCCGGCGTCCTGCATGTCGTGCCAGAGCTCGTGGCCCTCGCGGATGCGCTCGCCCACCCC
>JAKJFB010000443.1 GCA_022705125.1 Pseudomonadota bacterium | reverse complement strand
GCGGCAGGGCGATCAGCGCCGCGCGGTCGTAGATCGCCGCGACACCGGCCAGATGCGCGGCCTGCAGCGCGAAGAAGTCCCCGCACAGCAGCTCGATGCCCGCGCCCCGGAAGCGCTCGAACGGGCCGTCGTGGCTTCGCTCGAATGGCAGGCCGTTGTCGGTGAAGAACTCGGTGCACGCGGTTTCCGACAGCTCGACGCCGAGCACCGGATGCCCCTGAGCGGCCAGCCACCGCAGATCGAGGCTCTTGCCGGCGAGCGGCACGAACACGCCCGCGCCGGCCGCCAGACCGAGCCGCGGCCAGTGGCGCTGCAGCAGCGGATTGATTTCGGACTGATGGAAGCCGAGATCACGGCGTTCCCATTTGTCGTGCCAGAAGGACGGTTCCACAAGTCATCTCCCGAGGCAGGATGGCGGCTGCCGATGATAAGCGGCGGCGGCGTACACTCGGCCCTCCCGCCCGCCCGATGCGTGATCGCCATGACCGAGCCCGCCGCCCCGCCGTGCGCGCACAGCCACGCCTTCCACAGCAGCGCGCCGCAGGCCGAGCAGCGCGCCTGGCACGTCGTCTGGCTGACGGCGGTGATGATGCTCGTCGAGATCCTCGCCGGCTGGTGGTCGGGCTCGATGGCGCTGCTCGCCGATGGCTGGCACATGGCCTCGCACGTCGTCGCGATCGGGCTGGCCGCCCTCGCCTACCGCCATGCGCGCCGCCACGCCGGCGATCACCGTTACGCCTTCGGCACCTGGAAGGTCGAGGTGCTCGGCGGCTTCGCGAGCGCGGTGCTGCTGGCCGCGGTCGCGGTGCTGATGGCCTTCGAATCGCTGCTGCGGCTCGCAGACCCCGTCGACATCGCCTTCGGCGAGGCGATGGGCGTCGCGGCCATCGGCCTGCTCGTCAACCTCGCGAGCGCCTGGCTGCTGCACGACGACGGCCATGAGCACGGGACGCACGCGCACGAGGCCGCCCATGCGCACGGGCACGGGCACGGGCACGGGCACGGGCACGGGCACGGGCATGGGCATGGGCATGGGCACGGGCACGACGCTGCCGGCTGCCCCGAGGCCGGGCAGCCCCATGCGCACGGCCATGACCTCAACCACCGCGCCGCCTACCTGCACGTGCTCGCCGATGCGCTGACCTCGGTCGCGGCGATCCTGGCGCTGGCCGGCGGCGAGTGGTTCGGCTGGAACTGGCTGGATCCGATGACCGGGCTGGCCGGCAGCCTGATCATCGGCGTCTGGGCACGCGGGCTGCTGATCGAGACCGGCCGCGTGCTGCTCGATCGCGAGATGGACGACCCGCTGGTCGGGCGCGTGCGCGCAGCCCTCGAGGACGACAGCGGCACCCGCGTCGAGGACCTGCACCTCTGGCGCATCGGCCGCCGCCAGTACGCCTGCATCGTCGCCGTCAGCGATGCGCTGCGCCTGGCCCCGGCGACCTACAAGGCCCGGCTCGCCGGCTTCCCGCAGATCGTGCACGTGACCGTCGAGGTCAACGAGCGCGGCCTGTCCTGACCGGGCCGCCGCCGCAGCCGGGCAGGCCGGACAAGTCGCCCCCCCAAAAAAAACGGGGGCGACCCGAAGGTCGCCCCCGAGCCCTGTCGACCGAGGGTTCACTACGAAGGGAAAGCGGACCGGATCAGAACTGCTCCGGGTCGAGCGCCATCATCGATGCCGCACCTGCCTTGGCGACGGTCAGCAGCGCGCCGGCGCGCGGCAGCAGCTGTTCGGCGTAGAAGCGCGCGGTCACGAGCTTGGCGCCGTAGAACTTCGGATCCCCGCCGGCCGCGAGCTGCGCACTCGCCGCCAGCGCGGCCCGCGCCATCTGCCAGCCGCCGCAGACGCAGCCGGCCATCATCAGCAGGTTGAAGGCGGCCCCGAGCACGTCGGCCTGGCAGGCCTCGTAATTTGCGACCACCCAGTCCGCAGCCTCCTCGAGCGCATCGACGGCCGGGGCGAGCCGGGTGCGGATCACGGCCAGATCCTCGCCATCGGCGGCATCGAGACCGGCGAGCGTCGCGCGCATGTCGGCGAGCAGCGCCTGCATCGCCGCGCCGCGATCCAGCGCCAGCTTGCGCCCGACGAAGTCGTTGGCCTGGATCGCGGTCGTGCCCTCGTAGATCGTCGTGATGCGCGCATCGCGGAAGTACTGCGCCGCACCGGTCTCCTCGACGTAGCCCATGCCGCCGTGGACCTGGATGCCGATCGAGGTCACGTCCTGACCGGTCTCGGTAGACCAGCCCTTGACGATCGGGATCATCAGGTCGACGCGCGCCTGCGCGGCCTTGCGCACGGCCTCGTCGGGATGGCGGCGGGCGATGTCGACCTGCGCGGCGGTGGTGTAGGCGACCGCGCGCATGGCCTCGGCCTGCGCCCTCATCGTCATCAGCATCCGGCGCACGTCCGGATGGTTGATGATCGGCGATCTGGCATCGCCCTGATCGACGACGGTGCGGCCCTGGATGCGGTCATTCGCGTACCAGCGCGCCTGCTGATAGGCCCGATCGGCCTGCGCGAGCCCCTGCAGGCCGACCTTCAGGCGCGCCTCGTTCATCATCGTGAACATGTGCGCGAGGCCCTTGTTGGCGGTGCCGACCAGATAGCCGATCGCTTCCTCGAAGGCGAGCACGCAGGTCGGGCTGCCGTGGATGCCGAGCTTGTGCTCGATCGACACGCACTGCACGGTGTTGCGCTCGCCCGGCGTGCCGTCGGCGTTCAGCAGGAACTTCGGCACCAGGAACAGCGAGATGCCGCGCACGCCGGCTGGCGCATCGGGCAGGCGGG
>JAKJFB010000442.1:2475-2800 GCA_022705125.1 Pseudomonadota bacterium | reverse complement strand
CGTCACCCAGCGCCGCATCGGAGGGATCGGCCGACGTGAACTGCGCGTCGGCAACGGCGTACTCCAGGTCCAGCGTCCAGGCCCCGCCGAAATGGTAGTAGGCCGTGAGTTCCGCGCCCTTGCGCTCGCTCTCGCGGCTCGGCTCCGTGGTGCCGGCATCGCCCACGAACACCAGTTCGCTGTCGAGCTCCAGCTGCCACAGCGAGATCGAGGCATTCCATTTCCCGGCCTCGAACAGACGGGCGCCGATCTCGGCACCCAGCGAACGCACCAGCGGGTCCACCGGATCCACCGCCTCGCCGCTTGCGGGATCCAGCCTCGTGGT
>JAKJFB010000442.1:0-2435 GCA_022705125.1 Pseudomonadota bacterium | reverse complement strand
GAATGGAAGCCCTGCCCCGCCGAGACATAGATCTCGGCATGCTCGCCCAGCGCGCGCACCAGGCTGCCCTTCAGGCTGGCGATCGCGTCGTCTTCCTTGCCGCCATTGCCGGCCAGGGCAACGCCGTTGATGTTCACTACATCCGGTGCATCGACGGAGAAGTCGTAACGGTCGACGCGCGCGCCGACGACCGAGCGCAGGCTGTCGCTCCAGTGGATCTCGTTCTGCCAGAACAGCGCGACGCTGCTCTGCTCGACCGCATCGCTGCGGATCACGCCCACCTCGTGCCGCGCCACGGTGCGATACAGGCCGACTTCGTCGATATCGTCATGGCGCCACTGCAGGCCCAGCGTGTTGTGCATGCGCGCAGCCAATAACGCGCCATCGAGACGCCAGGCCAGCTCGCCGCCGTAGACGGCGCGCTCGTCGACCTGCTGGAACTGGTCGCCATTGACCGGATCATCGAGCTCGTAGGTGAAGTTCGACCACAGGTCCAGGTCGTAGCGGATCGCGTAGAGCGAGGCGTTCCAGTGGGCGCTCTCCCAGGTCCCGCTCAGGCTGTAGCGGCTGGACTCGCCACCCAGCTCGGTGTCGATGGAGCCACGCTCGTCGATCAGGCCGCTGTCCACGGCGCGCAGCGGAATCTGGTCGGCGCTGTTCCAGCTGTTGTCGTAGCCCATCGCCATCAGCGAGAAGCGACTGGCACCGGTGTCCCAGGTGCGTCGCAGCGTGGCATTGAGCTTCTGCACGTCTTCCTGGATGTCGGTCCACGGGCCATCGTAGCGGTTCAGTTCGAGCGCGTAGAGCCAGTCGCCATCGCGCGCGCCGATGCTGTCGAGCGCCAGCAGCCGGTAGTAGCCGTCCTCGCCGATGCCGGCCTCGAGCTGCCCGTGCCCGAGCCGTGCGAACGGCGTGATCCGCGCCGCCCCGGCCCCCGAAAAATCGCCGACGTCCGCGTAGTAGGTGCCCTTGCGGTACTCGATCTGCTCCACCAGCTCCGGGATCACGAAGTTCAGGTCGGTGTAGCCCTGGCCGTGGCCGTGCGTGCGCATGTTGACCGGCATGGACTCGTAGGAGGTCGAGAAATCGGTGCCGTGATCGAGATTGAATCCGCGCAGGAAATACTGGTTCGCCTTGCCGGTGCCGCTGTGCTGGGTCGCGACGAGCCCGGGAACGGCTTCGAGCAATTCACCGGTGCGCAATATCGGGCGCAGCTGCAACTCGGCCTGTCCGATCACCCCGTGGGAGGCCGAGAGGGCTTCGCCGACAAGATTGAGCTCGCGCCCGCTCACCACGATCTCCTCGAGCCCGCTGCCCGGGGGATCCGCCCGCGTCGCCGCGGCGATGACGCCGAGTACAGCGGTAGCCAGCAGTTTGGGTCGTGACATTCTCATCTCGGGCTCCAGGTTCCGGACTCGGGTGGCCATATGGCGCAAAAGCCGGCGAGTCTAGTAGGTCAGGATGGCATTTGCATTACGGGAGTCCGGGTCGTCGAACGCGACCTGCCGGTGGAAGGAGGCCGGCCGCTCATGTACCCTGCGAGCCGCAACAGCAGCAGCGGTCACGCCGGGGGAAATGCCGGTAGCAATGGGAACGATGCATACACACGAAGCAATCGAAACGCGGGCGCTCGGCCCCTCAGACCTGCCGGCGATCATCGCGCTCGAACGTGCATCGTGGGCCACCGGGCTGCAGGCGGACGCCCGGCTCATCGAGCAGCGCTTCGCGCTCGGGCACCAGATGGTCGGCGCGTGGACGGATGGTCATCTTCGCGCCATGACCAGCTTTTCCTACACCTGGTTCGACCCGCGCCATCCCGAGACCCTTCCGCGCACCTTCGTGGAGTTTTCCTCGCTGCCCGTCCCGGCGCGCTTCAACACCGCTTTTGGCTACAACCTCAACGTGCATCCGGCCGAACGTGGCGGGCGGCTCGTGCGCCGGCTGCTGCAGGCGGCCCTCGGGCACGCCAGCGCCGCCGGCTGCGCGTACCTGGTCGGTGACGGTCGCTGCCCTTCGTACAACGGCAGCCACGACCCGCCGGCCGACGACGTCGCGCCGAACCCGGAATTCAGGCAGGCGATCGACGAATTCGTGCGCACCGGCGTGTTCCCCGAGCAGCGCAAGCTCCTGCTGGATCCCACGCTGCGGCTCTTCTCGCGCCTGATGCACTGCCGATTCATCGCCATCATCCCGGACTTCCTGCCGGCCGACACCGCGTCCGGGGGCTTTCGGGTGATGTACCTGAGGGACATGCGGTGATCGAGGCGAACGCTCCCTTCGACCCGTTCGCGCCGGGCTTTCGCGCCGATCCGGCCGCGACTTACCGTCATTTCCGCCGCCACGACCCGGTGCACTGGGGCAAGCCGTCGGCCCCCGGACTCGAGGGCGGCTGGTACCTGTTCCGCCACGCCGACATCGCCCTGGCGCTCAACGAC
>JAKJFB010000441.1:260-2802 GCA_022705125.1 Pseudomonadota bacterium | reverse complement strand
GTCCTGCAGATCCGAGGTCACCGTGAACACGCCCGAGTCCGTCCCCACAACGCATCGCCTGCGCCTCGCGCGCACGCTGCTCCGCATCCTCGTGCTGCTGCCCTGGCTGCTGCTCCTGCTCGCGGGCGGCTATGCCCTCGTGCGGTTCGTGCCGGACGAGCCGGTCGTCCATGCAGACCCGGTGGAGCACTTCAAGTACGGCTCGACCGGCGGCGAGCGCGCATCGGGCTTCCCGTACTGGATCTGGCAGGCCTTGCCGACCGTTTGCGCAGAACATCTGCCCGGTCCCGGCTACGCGTCGCTCGGCCTGATTTTCGAGGAAGGCCGCGACCTGCCGGTGGGCGTGTCGAAGCGGCGCCACCTCGGCATCGATCGCGTCTTCCTCAACTGCGCCGCTTGCCACGCCGGCCTCGTTCGCGACACGCCCGCTGCGCCCGCACGCCTGGTCGTCGGCATGCCCGCCCATCGCTTCGACATTCTCGCCTTCCAGCGCTTCTTCTTCGAATGCGCCGCCGGCCCGACCTTCTCGCGTGAGTTCATCGTGCCGGAGATCGAGCGCCTGAGCGGCGGACTCGGGCTCGTCGATCGCTACCTCGTCTATCCGGTGGCGATCGCGTTGATGCGCGAGCGCCTGCTGATGCTGCGCGCGCGCTTTGGCTTCGTGTCCGCGCAAGCGCCCTGGGGGCCCGGTCGGGTCGACACCTTCAACGCCGCAAAGGTCCTGTTCAATTTTCCGGTGCAACGACTTCCTGCCCGCGAGCGCCTCGGCGCCGCCGATTTTCCGTCGATCTGGAACCAGCGCAAGCGCATGCAACGTGACGATGGCGAGCGCATGGAACTGCACTGGGACGGGAACAACACCCACACCGAGGAGCGCAACAAGAGTGCAGCCTTCGGTACCGGCACCACGCCCCCCACCATCGACCTGGCGGCAATCTCCCGGGTCGAGGCCTGGCTGCTCGACCTCGCCCCGCCGGCGTGGCCGCTGCCGGTGGATAAGACACTCGCCGCGCGCGGCGCGGCGCTGTATGCGCACTATTGCGCCGATTGCCACGGCGCGAGCGGCAGCGACTTCGCAGGGCCGAAGGTCGGCCATGTCACCCCGATCGCGGACATCGCCACCGACCCCGCCCGGCTCGATTCCTACACCCGGGATCTGGCGGTCAATCAGGCGACCCTCTATGCGGGCTATCCGCATCGTTTCCGCCATTTCCGCAAGACCTGGGGCTACGCCAACATGCCGCTCGACGGCATCTGGCTGCGCGCGCCCTACCTGCACAACGGCTCCGTGCCCACCCTGCGCGATCTGCTCGAGTCCGCCTTCGCTCGGCCGACATGCTTTGTGCGCGGCGGCACGCTGATCGATGCGGTGCGGGTCGGCTTCGCCAGCGCTGCCGATCCTGCGCAATGCGCCGCGCCGACGGGCAGGGCCCAGACCGCAACCGATCACTTCCTGTTCGACACCACGCTGCCGGGCAACGGCAACAGCGGTCACGAAGGCCCGGCCTATGGCACCGATCTGCCCGCCGCGGACAAGGATGCGCTGGTCGAGTACCTGAAGACCTTCTGATGCGAGGAGTGCCGCCATGAAATTCGCCCCCTGCACGAATCCGGGGCCGCGCCCCACCCGGCTCCTCGGCCGGCGCCGCAACACCGGCCGCAGCCTGCTCGTTGCGCTGCTCGTGCTGCTCGCGCTCGGCGCCGCCGGCGGCGCCTTCGCCTGGTACAAGTTCTTTCGCGAGGAAGCGCAGCCGGAATGGATCACCAGCGATCCCGACATGCGCTTCAAGTACGGCTCGATCGGTGCCGAACGCGATGCCGGCATCCCCTACTGGATCTTCTACGTGCTGCCGCGGATGTTTCCCGACAAGCTGCCGGGCCCGGGCGGCTACGCCGCCTTCGGCGTGGTGTGGGAAGAAGGCCAGGAGCTGCCGGTCGGCTTCTCGAAGAAGGTGGTGGGCTTTCCGCGCGTGGCCAACAACTGCGCGTCCTGCCACACCACGAGCTACCGCACCCAGGCCGATGCGGCGCCGACTTTCGTGCCGACCGGCCCCAATCACACGCTGAACCTGTGGGCCTTCTTCCGCTTTCTGGTCGACTGCGCGAAAGACCCACGCTTCAACGCCGACAACCTGATGGCCGAGATCAATCTGGTCACCGACCTGTCCTTCATCGACCGCCTGCTCTATCGCTTCGTGATCATCCCGATCACGCGCAAGCGCCTGCTCGAGCGCGAACAGCAGTTCGCCTGGCTGTACCGCGACGATTTCCCGCCCTGGGGCCGCGGCCGCGACGATGCGATGAACCTGACCAAGTACTTCATGATCCGCTGGCCGATGGACGACAGTTTCGGCCCGACCGACATGCCTTCGCTGTGGAACCTCGGCAAGTACCGCGCCGATCAGGGCATGCGCATGAACTTCGCCGGCGACAGCCACGACGCGTATTCGGTGGTGATCGACTCCGCGCTCGGCCTGCTCGGCGCACCACCCAAGGACAACGCCGAGTTTCTCGGCGAGGTGCGCTGGCTCATCGAATACGT
>JAKJFB010000441.1:0-234 GCA_022705125.1 Pseudomonadota bacterium | reverse complement strand
CCGCCGCTGTAGCGCGCGGCAAGCAGGTGTTCGACACGACCTGCGCCGGCTGCCACGCATCGGCGCGCACCGGAACGGTGATCCCGCTTGCCGAGGTCGGCACCAGCGCGGAGCGCATCGGGACCTGGAACGAACGCGCGGCGCGCGAAGCGAATCAGGTGGTGGCCGGGATGGGCATCGAGCGCCCGGGCCTGGTCGAAGCCCCGCTGACCGGCTACGTCGCCGCCTTCCTCG
>JAKJFB010000440.1:2466-2824 GCA_022705125.1 Pseudomonadota bacterium | reverse complement strand
CTTGACGGTCTCGGCGCTCGACTGCACGATCGTGAATTCGACGTCCGGCGGCAGGCGCTTCGTCAGTTCCTCCACGGCATCGCGCACGCCGTCCCCGACCGCAACCACGTTCGATCCCTGCACCTTGAAGATGTTGAGACTGAGCGCGGGCGCACCGTTCAGGCGCGCGATCGACTCGGGCTCCGCCTCGCCATCGACGATCTCGGCCACCTGGTCGAGGTGGATCGGCAGCCCGCCTTGTTGCAGGTACATCGCGCCGCCGCGCGTGGTGACGATGATGCGGCCGAACTCGCGCGGGTCCCGGATGCGGCCCTCCACGCGCACCAGCTGCTCGCTGTTGCCGCGGCGGATGGAACCC
>JAKJFB010000440.1:0-2456 GCA_022705125.1 Pseudomonadota bacterium | reverse complement strand
GCAGGTCCTGGTTCGCGGCCTGGATCGCCGCGATCACCTCGTCCACGCCCACGCCGTGTGCGCGCATCTGCTCGGGTCGCAGCAGCACCTTGATCTGGCGCGCCACGGCACCGTTGACCACCACGCTGCCCACACCGGCCACGTTCTGCAGGCGCTTCACCACCACCTGCTCGGTCAGCGTCGAGAGTTCGCGCAGCGAACGCGTCTTGGAGTGGATCGAGAGATTCACCACCGGAGCCGCGTTGTCCTGCTCGTTGGTGCGCGTGACCAGCGGATCGTCGGCGTCCTCCGGCAGCGCGGGAGCGAGCTGCGCGATCTTGTCGCGCAGGTCCTGGGTGGCCACGGCCATGTCGGTGTCCAGCCGCAGCTCGACCCTCATGTAGCCGGCGCCCTCGCGCGCCGTGGCAAAGATGCGCTGGATGCCGTCGACCGTGTTGATGGCGTTCTCGATCGGCTTCAGCAGGTCGTTCTCGATCGCCTCGGGCGAGGCGCCCGGGTAGCGCAGGATCACGGAGACTACCGGGCTCTCGACGTCCGGCATCTGCTCCACCGGCAAGCGGTGGTACGAGAACACGCCCAGCACCATCAGCGCGAGCATGACCATGGTGGCGAACACGGGCTGGCCGATGCTGATGCGCGTCATCCACACGGCACTGCCCTCCTGTGCGCGCTCAACCGCCGGCGTCCGGCACCGTGACGGGCATACCGGGCGCAAGCGCCTCGATCCCCACCGCAACGAGCCGCGCGCCCGCATCCAGGCCCGCGCGCACCTCGACCAGCCCGTCGCTGCCGCGCGCCGGGCCCAGCGTGAGCTGCTTGCGCAGCAGCACCCCGTTCTCGATCACCCAGGCGTAATCGATACCCGCCTCCGTCTTCAGCGCCGCGGCCGGGATCGCGACGACCGGCTCGCTGCGCTCGATCACCAACTCGCCTTGCGCGAACATGCCGCCGCGCAGCGCGCCATCGGTGTTGTCGATCGCGAGGTAGAGCAGGATCTGGCGCGAGCCCTGCTCGGTGACCGGGTTGATGCGCTCCACGCGTGCCTCGAACACGCGCTGGCCGAATTCGTCCACCCGCACCTCGGCCAGCTGACCGGGGGCGATCGCCGGCGTGTCGGCCGCGGGCGCCGCGGCCTGCAGCTCGAGCCGCGACAGGTCCACGAGTTCGAGCAGCGCGGAATCGCTGGACACCTTCTCGCCGGGCTCGGCGAAGCGGCGCGCCACCACCGCGTCGAAGGGGGCACGCACCACGGCATCGGCAAGCCCGATCTCGGCCAGGCGCAACTGCGCCTCGGCCAGCTGCACGCTGGCGAGAGCCGCCGCGTAGACGCTTTTCTGGGTGTCGAGCACGTTCTGCGCGATGAACTTCTTCGCCAGCAGACGCTCGCTGTTCTCGACATTGAGCCGCGCGATGCCCAGATCCGCGCGCGCCTTGTCCAGCGCCGCCTTCTGGCTCGCAACCTGCGCCTCCTGGCTGCGCGTGTCGATGCGTACCAGCACCTCGCCGCGGCGCACCGCCTCGCCCTCGCGGCGACTGACCTCGAGCACCTCGCCGGCCACCCTGGACCTGATCTGGCTCTGCACCAGCGGCGTCAGCGAACCCGAGATGGGCAGTCGGCGCGCCAGCACGCGCCGCTCGGCGGTCACGACGTCATCGGCGGCCAGTTCGAGCGTGCTGGCCGTCGTGTCCGCGGCCTGCGCCGCAGGCACGTCGGCATCGCCCGAGCACCCGGCGAACAGCCAGGCGCCCGCGAGCAGCGTCAGCAGCGCTGTGACACGCCCCTTCCCGGGACCTGTTGCTGTTGCCATGTGGAAGCTTCCCCGCAATTCTCGGCCCGATTCCGCATTACGCGGACCACACCACGGCGGATCTGGAGCCATCCGCCGGACCACCATGATGCACCGCAAGACTACGGGCTTTGCGTGGCGGAGTTCGGCAAAATGCACGTCCCGCGCAGGTCCGGCTTCATCCGGACGATGTCAGCTCGAAGAGGGTGTCGCAAACGCCATCCGGTTGCGAGCGAGCGGCCTGGTGCGTCGCTGGCTGTGCTGCGCGCCGGTCAGCGCGCCCCGCGCCAACGCGAGGCGATCCCGGGTGCGAGCTCGGCGAGATAACCCCGGTACAGAGCAAGCCACAGCACCACGGGCGTCACCATGGGCAGCAGCAGCGAGCCGAACTGATACGCCATCGCGGCACCGTTGCGGGCCAGCGCGCCCCATTGCTGCTGCGCCACGAAGACGGGTCCCACGTCGAAGGCCAGGGTCTTGAGCAGCGTCGCGAGCATCGAGGCCACTGCCACCAGCGTCAATATGGCCAGGCCGGCGAGCAGCCGCCACCATTCGCGCGGCCCTGGCGTCGCCAGTGCCAGCGCCGCGAATACGGGCAACGAGTAGCTGTAGCTCAGCGGGTTGCTGAGGAAGCCGAGGTTTTCGCCTGGCGGCGGGTCGGCCACGAGC
>JAKJFB010000043.1:8093-12408 GCA_022705125.1 Pseudomonadota bacterium | reverse complement strand
ATTGCCGGTGAGCGCCATCACCTCGGCGCCGAGATTCACCGCGGCCGGGTCGAACGCATGCGTCGCGCCCATCGCGAGCGCGGCCTCGCGGCGCGAGGCGACCGGGTCCACCGCGACGATGAGCGCCGCACCGGCGATGCGCGCGCCCTGCACCGTTGCGAGCCCCACACCGCCGAGCCCCTGGATCAGCACCGTTGCGCCGGCCTCGACCTGCGCGGTGTTCAGCACCGCGCCCACGCCGGTCTGCACCGCGCAGCCGATCACGCAGGCCACCTCGAGCGGCACGTCGGGGTCGACCTTGATCGCGCCGTTCGCCGGCGTGATCACGTACTCGGCCAGCGCGCCGAGGCCGACGCCGCGCAGCAGCGTCTCGCCGCCGCGCGAGAGCCCGGTGTTGCCGTCGGGCAGCGCCATCGTGGCGAGTCCGATGCCGTTCACGCACAGGCTGTGCTGGCCGCGCTGGCAGAAATAGCAGCTGCCGCAGGGCGGCAGCGGCGTGAGTATCACCGGGTCGCCGGGCGCGAGATGGGTGACGCCTGGGCCCACCGACTCGACCACGCCGGAGGCCTCGTGACCCACGATCACCGGGCCCATGAACGGGAAGCTGCCGGAGACCACGCTGTAGTCGGAGTGGCACAGGCCGCAGTAGTGCACGCGCACGCGCACCTCGCCGGCGCGCGGCGCGATGATCTCGACGTCGTCACGGATGACCAGCGGCTGGCCCGCGGCTTCGAACACGGCTGCACGCATCACTCTTGCTCCGGAATCGCTCGGGGGCCCGCAGCCTAGCCAGCCGGTCGCGCCACGGTCAAGACGCAGGCGGCAGATCCATCCGTGGTTGATGTGGATCAAGCGGATCCGTGGCCGGTTGCATGCGGGCGCGTGGCGTTTTGACAGCCCCCGCCACGGCGCATAGAGTCGTGCCTCGATTCCTGCGAATGGCACGGGCGTGGGTGCGCATGACTGTATTCACGGCGGTGGCCGCCATCGGCGCTCTGACTTTCGTGCTGGCGTTCCTGCTGAATGTTGCCAATCGCAGGTTGCGCGTGTTCGAGGATCCGCGCATCGATGTGGTCGAGGAGATGCTCCCGCACGCCAACTGCGGTGCCTGCGGGTATCCGGGTTGCCGGGCCTTCGCCGAGGCCGTGGTGAGCGGCGCGGCACTGCCGGGCAAGTGCACCGTTGGCACCGACGAGCAGCGCCAGCGCATAGCCGGCTTCCTCGGCGTGGCCGCGGGCGCCGAGGAGCGGCGCGTGGCGCGGCTGGCCTGCGCCGGCGGGGCGAACGTGGCGCGCCAGCGCGCGCATTACCACGGGCCGTCGGGTTGCCGCGCGGCACAGGCCGTCGGTGGCGGCGGCAAGGGCTGCGCCTGGGGTTGCCTCGGCTTCGGCGACTGCGAGCGCAGCTGCAATTTCAACGCGATACGGATGGACGGGTTCGGGCTGCCGCGGGTGGACGAAGCGGCCTGCACGGCCTGCGGGGATTGCGTCAGCGTCTGCCCGCGCGATCTGTTCTCGCTGCAGGCGCTCGGGAACCGGCTGTGGGTGGCGTGTCGCAACCTCGAGCACGGCGATACGGTGCTCGCGGAGTGCGAGGTCGGGTGCACCGCCTGCGGGCGCTGCGCGATGGATGCCGCCGATGGCCTGGTGAGCATGCAGGGCAACCTGCCGGTGGTCGATTACGGTTGCAAACAGGACAGGATACCGATCGAGCGCTGCCCGACCGGGGCCATCGTCTGGATCGATCCCGCGCTCGGGCCGGTTCGGGGCGCGGCGAGCGCGCCGGTCGTGCGGCAATCGCGCCTGCGCGACGGCGCGAGCTGACCGGGCCAGCGCTCCGCACGGGCACAGCATGAGCATGGAGAACGGATGAACAGCAAGCACAGCCCCTGCAGGTTCCCGGGCATGCCCGCGGCGATGGACGGCAACAGCGCCGTGATCCACTGCGAGCGCGAGGCCAGCGACGCCGCCGGCGCCTACCCGATCACGCCCTCGACACAGATGGGCGAGTACTGGGCCGAGGCGGTGGCCCAGGGCCACATCAACGTCTCGGGCCGCCCGCTGATCTTCATCGAGCCCGAGGGCGAGCACGCGGCGGCGGCGGTGACCGCGGGCCTGGCGATGACCGGCCTGCGGGCCGCGAACTTCTCCTCCGGGCAGGGCATCGCCTACATGCACGAGTCGCTCTACGCGGCCGTGGGCAAGCGGCTGACCTACGTGCTGAACGTCGGTGCGCGCGCGATGACCAAGTCCTCGCTGAACGTGCACGCGGGACACGACGATTACCACTGCGTCGACGACACCGGTTTCTTCCAGCTCTTCGCCGCGAACGCGCAGCAGGCCGCCGACCTCAACCTCGTCGCGCACCGCATCGCGGAACTGGCGCTCACGCCGGGCATCGTGGCGCAGGACGGCTTTCTCACGACGCACCTGATCGAGACTCTGCGCCTGCCCGAGCGCGAGCTCATCGCCACCTATCTCGGTCGCCCGGACGACATGATCGAATGCCCCACGCCCGCGCAGCGGCTGATCTTCGGCGAGCGCCGGCGGCGCATCCCGGAGCTCTGGGACGTCGACAACGCGCTGATGGCCGGCATCGTGCAGAACCAGGACGCCTACATGCAGAGCGTGGCGGCGCAGCGGCCGTTCTTCTTCGATCACATCGACGAGCTCGCGGCACGGGCGTTTCGCGAGTTCGCCGAGCTCACCGGGCGCAGCTACCACCCGGTCATGCCGTATCGCTGCGAGGATGCCGAGTACCTGATCGTCTGCCAGGGCAGTGCCGTGCCCAGCGCCGAGGTCGTGGCCGATTACCTGCGCGAGACGCGCAGGATCCGCGTCGGCGTGGTGAACATGCTGATGTTCCGGCCGTTCCCGGCGCCGGCGATCGCGCGCCTGCTGAAAGGGCGCCGGGGCGTCGCCGTGCTCGAGCGCACCGACCAGCCGCTGGCGGCGGACCTGCCGCTGATGCGCGAGATCCGCGCGACGCTGGGCAAGTGCCTCGAGAACGGCAAGCAGCCGCGCGACCCGCCATGGCCGGCGCTGGAGACCTACCGCGATCTCGACGAGCTGCCACCGCTGTACTCCGGCGCCTTCGGCCTTGGCAGCCGCGACCTGCAACCCGAGGGGCTGATCGGCGCGATCGAGAACATGCTGCCCGCGGGCGCGCAGCGCCGGAAGTACTACCTGTCGATCGATTTCCTGCACGCCGAGGCGCGCACGCCCAAGGAGGCGTTGCAGCAGGAGGCGATTGCCGCGGCCTACCCCGGGATCCGCAACCTGGCGCTGCGCGGCAGCGAGAACCCGAACCTGATGCCCAAGGGCAGCATCGCGGTGCGCCTGCACTCGATCGGGGGCTGGGGGGCGATCACGACGGGCAAGAACCTCGCGATGACGCTCCACGAGCTGCTCGGCCTGCACATCAAGGCCAACCCCAAGTACGGTTCGGAGAAGAAGGGCCAGCCGACGACCTACTACCTCGCCGCCGCGCCGGAACCGATCCGCATCAACTGCGAGTTCTACTACGTCGACGTGGTGCTGTCGCCCGATCCCCACGTGCTCGCGCACACCAACGCGCTGGCGGGACTGCGCGACGGCGGGGTCTTCGTGCTGCAGAGCGACCTCGGCTCGCCCGACGAGGTGTGGGCCAGCATTGCGCAGCACTACCGCCAGCAGATCGTCGATCGCGACATCCGCGTGTTCTACCTCGACGCCTTTGCGATCGCGCGCGCCGAGGCCACCGATCCGGAGCTGCAGCTGCGCATGCAGGGCATCGCGTTCCAGGGCGCCTTCTTCGCCACCTCGCCGCTGATGCAGGAGGCGGGGCTGACCGGGGACAAGCTGCTCGGCGCGATTCGCGCGCAGCTGCAGCACAAGTTCGGCGCCAAGGGCGCGCGCGTGGTGGAGGACAACATCCGCGTGGTGCGCCGCGGCTTCGACGAGGTGCGCGAGATCACCAACCGCAGCGTGGGCGAGAAGGCGCCGCTCGCGCGCCAGGGCGCCGGCGAGCTGCCGGTGCCGGTGCGCGAGCTGCCGCAGAGCCGCGCGGCGCAGAGCGACATCCACCGTTTCTGGGAGCAGACCGGCAGCTTCTACGCCCGCGGCCAGGGCTCGGACAACATCGCCGACCCCTTCATCAGCCTCGGCGTCATGCCCGCCAGCTCGGCGATGTTCCGCGACATGAGCGGCATCCGCTTCCAGCACCCGCGCTGGATCGCGGAGAACTGCACCGCCTGCGGCAAGTGCTACACCGTGTGCCCGGACACCGCGATTCCCGGCCTGGTCAGCGAGATCGGCGCGGTATTCGACACCGTGGT
>JAKJFB010000043.1:0-8033 GCA_022705125.1 Pseudomonadota bacterium | reverse complement strand
GAGCCGCGGCTGCGCCAGCTGCTCAACGCCGCGGCGGACGAGGACGCGGTGCCGCAAATGCTGCGCATGGCCGTCGGCGACTACCTGTCGGCCCAGATCGATGCCGGGCAGGGCTCGACGCTGCGCGCGGAATTCGATGCCTTCCTCGAGGAGATCGGCAGCTTCCAGTTCGCGCTGAGCAAACCCTACTTCCGTGTCCCGGAAAAGGGCGAGGCCGGCAGCGGCGGCCTGCTCAGCATCACGGTCAACCCCTACACCTGCAAGGGCTGCATGGAGTGCGTCGCGGTCTGCGACGACAACGCGCTCGAGGCGCTGGTGCAGACGCCGGCGAGCGTCGAGGAGCTGCGGCGCAACTGGGATTTCTGGCGCGACCTGCCGACCACGCCGCCGCGCTACATCCGCGTCGAGGACCTCGAGCAGGGCATCGGCGCGCTGGAGACCATCCTGCTCGACAAGCAGGCCTACCTGTCTTTCGCCAGCGGCGACGGCGCCTGCCTCGGCTGCTCGGAAAAGACCGTGGTGCACCTGTTCGTCGCGACGGTGGAGGCGCTGATGCGACCGCGCGTGGAGCGCCACCTGGCATACCTCGACGGGCTGATCGGGCGCCTGGAGCGCCACATGCAGACGCGCCTGATCGCCGAGGTTAACGTCGACGACACCGAGGCCATCGCCGCGGCACTCGCGGCCGAGGACGGCGGCGAGCTCACGCTGGCCGGGCTCGCGCGGCGGATCGAGGCGCAGCAGGGCTCGCAGCCCATCGACTCGGCCTGGCTGAAGCGGATGAATTCCCTGGTGGCCGGGCTGAAGGAGTTGCGCTGGCGCTACCGCGAGGGCACGACCGGGCGCGGGCGCTCGAACATGGGCATGCTGAACTCCACGGGCTGCTCCTCGGTCTGGGGCAGCACCTGGCCGTTCAATCCCTACCCGTTCCCGTGGGCCAACCACCTGTTCCAGGATTCCCCCTCGCTCGCGATGGGCGTGTTCGAAGGGCACATGGCCAAGATGGCCGCGGGCTTTCGCCTGGTGCGCAGCGCCGAGCTCGAGCTCGAGGGCCGCTACGTCGCCGCCGAGCACGAGGAGTTCCTCGCCCGCTTCGACTGGCAGCAGTTCAGCGACGAGGAGTTCGCGCTGTGTCCGCCGGTGGTCGCGCTGGGCGGCGACGGGGCGATGTACGACATCGGTTTCCAGAACCTGTCGCGGGCGATGATGTCGGGCAAGCCGATCAAGGTGGTGGTTCTCGACACGCAGGTGTATTCGAATACCGGCGGCCAGGCCTGCACCTCCGGATTCCTCGGGCAGGTCTCGGACATGGCGCAGTTCGGTGCCGCGCAGTCGGGCAAGCAGGAGATCCGCAAGGAGATCGGCCTGATCGGCCTGGCGCATCGCACCAGCTACGTGATGCAGAGCACGATCGCGCACCCCGGCCACATGATCGAGGGCTTCATCCAGGGCCTGCAGGCGCGCCGCCCCGCCCTGTTCAACCTCTACACCTCCTGCCAGCCCGAGCACGGCATCGGCGATGACATGGGGCACGAGCAGGCGCGCCTGGCGGTCGAGTCGCGCGCCTACCCGCTGTTTCGCTACGACCCCGCGCGCGGGCGCACGCTCGCCGAGTGCATCGACCTGTCGGGAAACCCGGCGCAGGCCGAAACCTGGCCGAGCTACCGGCTGGATTACCGCGAGGGCGGGCGCGCGCAGTCGATGCAGCTGCCGCTGACCTTCGCCGATTTCGCGATGACCGAGGCGCGCTTTCGCAAGCATTTCCGTACCGCGCCGCCCGACACCTGGCACGAGAACATGGTCCCGCTGGCCGAGTTCCTCGCGCTCGAGGCGGACGAGCGCGAGGGCAAGTATCCGTTCATCTGGACGGTGGACCGGCGCCAGCAGCTCGGTCGCCTGCTGGTCGATGCCACGATGGTGCGCAGCACCGAGGAGCGTCGCGATTTCTGGTTCCTGCTGCGCGACCTGGCGCGCACGGCTAGCGCGACGGCGCCCGCCGCGCGCGGCGAGGCCGAGATCGAGCGCGCGGTCATGGCGCGCCTCACCGCCGGCCTGCTGCGCCTGGCGAGCGATCCGGGCAGCGTGGCCGCGCTCGAGCCGGCCGGCGTGCCCGGCGCGGACCTCGCCACGGCAACGACGCCGGCGGCGGGCGGCGGCGAGGCCATGGCGCCGTGGCTGGATTCGGCCGAGTGCACCTCCTGCGACGAGTGCACGCGCATCAACGACGCGATCTTCGCCTACGGCGCCGACGGCAAGGCGTACATCAAGGACCCGGCCGGCGGGCCCTACGGCGACCTGGTCAGGGCCGCGGAGAAGTGCACCGCGCGGGTCATCCATCCCGGGCTGCCCGCCGACCGCAGTGCGCCCGATATCGCCAAATGGATAGAGCGCGGTGAGAAGTACAACTGAGCGTAGCAGCGAACCATGTTGCCGAAGCTGAGCCGCCTGCTGCCGCGGCGCGGCTTCGCCCACGGCATCCACCCGCCCGAGTCGAAGGCCGACACGGCCGCGCAACCGATCCGGCAGTTCCCGTTCGCGCCGCTGATGATCGTGCCGCTGCTGCAGCATGCCGGCAAAGCGGCACTGCCGGTGGTGCGCGCGGGCCAGGAGGTGTTGCGCGGCGAACTGCTGGCCGAGCCCGACGGCCCGCTGTCGGTCGCCATGCACGCGCCGGCCGCCGGTCGCATCGAGCGCATCGAGCTGGCGCCGTCGATCAGTGGGCGCATGCAGCCGGCGATCTATCTCAAACCGCACCCCGGCTCGACCCAGGAGGCGATCGAGGGACCGCCCTGCGACGTGGACACGGCGAGCCCCGAGGAGATCCTGCAGGCGATCCAGTGGGCCGGCATCGTCGGGCTGGGCGGCGCGGCGTTTCCGACCCACGTCAAACTGAAGCCCCCGCCCGGCAAGCCCGTCGACACGCTGGTGATCAACGGCGTGGAGTGCGAGCCCTACTTGAGCACCGACCACCGGGTCATGCTGGAGCAGCCACGCGACATCTTCCAGGGCATCCGCTACCTGCTGAAGGTCAGCGGCGCGCGGCGCGCGCTGATCGGCATCGAGGCCAACAAGGCCGATGCCGCCGGGGTGCTGCGCGCGCAGCGCCCCGCGGGGCTCGAGGTCGGCGTGGAGCTGCTGCCGGTCAAGTATCCGCAGGGCGCCGAGAAAATGCTGATCAAGGCGCTGTTCGGCGCCGAGATGCCGGCCGGCGGCCTGCCGATCGCGCTCGGCATGGTGGTCAGCAACGTCGGCACGCTGGCGGCGCTGGGCAAGCTGCTGCCGCGCGGGCAGGGCATCCAGGAGCGCGTGGTGACGATCACCGGGCCGGGCGTGCGCCAGCGCGGCAACTACCGCATCCCGATCGGCACGCCGCTGCGCTTCGCGCTCGAGCACGTCGGCGTCAGCGAGGAGCTCAGCATGGTCTTCCTCGGCGGGCCGATGATGGGCCAGGCTCTCGCGAGCCTCGACATACCGATCACCAAGGGCAGCTCGGGATTCGTTGCCTTCACGCGCGCCGAAACGGGTCGGCCCGCGGTCGAGTACCCGTGCATCCACTGCGGCTACTGCGTGCAGGCCTGCCCGATGAATCTCAATCCCTGCGATCTCGGGCGCTTCGCGCGCAAGGAACGCTTCGAGGAGATGGCCGACGGCCTGCAGCTGTTCGACTGCGTCGAATGCGGTTGCTGTTCCTTCGTGTGCCCGTCGCACATTCCGCTCGTGCAGTCGTTCCGCGTCGCCAAGAACGCCGTGCGCAAGAAGAGGGCCGCCCCGTGAGCGCGCCGGCGCGAACCCTCGATATCGCCTCCTCGCCGCACATCCGCGCCGGGGTCGGCGTCGAGCGCATCATGTTCAACGTGGTGCTGGCGCTGCTGCCGGTGGTTGCCTTCGCCGTCTACGCCTTCGGCCTCGCCGCCCTGCTGGGCATCGCGGTGGCGACCGCCTCCTGCGTGCTGAGCGAGCACCTGCTGTGCCGCCTCGCCGGCAAGCCGAGCAC
This sequence comes from Pseudomonadota bacterium, assembly GCA_022705125.1. The sequence goes on along the minus strand of JAKJFB010000043.1, from coordinate 4,039 downwards.
GGTGGGCGACTGGTCGGTCACCATCACCGGCCTGCTCTACGGGCTGACGCTGCCACCGGGGCTGGCGCTGTGGATGGTGGCGCTCGGCGGTTTCCTCGGCGTGGCGATGGCCAAGTTCCTGTTCGGCGGACTCGGCTACAACGCCTTCAACCCGGCGCTGGTCGCGCGGGCATTCCTGCAGGCGGCGTTCCCGACGGCGATGACGAGCTGGACGGCCGCTTTCGATGCCGGGCGCTTCACCACGTTGCCCGCCTCGGTGCTGGCCGCCCCGTTCATGCACCCGGCACCCGATGCGATGAGCGGCGCGACACCGCTGGCGCGGATGAAGTTCGAGGGTGAGCTGACCTCGGGCGTCGATCTCTTCCTCGGGCTGAGCGCGGGATCGAGCGGCGAGACCTGCGCGCTGCTGATCCTTCTCGGCGGCCTCTACCTGGCGGCGCGGCGCATGCTCGACTGGCGCATCCCGGCGGCGATACTCGGCACCGTCGCGCTGCTGAGCCTGGCCTGCCACCAGCTCGACCCGGCGCGCTACGCGCCGCCCGGTTTCATGCTCTCGGCCGGCGGCCTGATGCTGGGCGCGGTATTCATGGCCACCGACATGGTCGCCTCGCCGGTGAGCCGTCTCGGCGTGCTGCTCTACGGCGCGCTGATCGGCACGCTGGTCGTGGTGATCCGCTACTGGGGCGGCATGCCCGAAGGCGTGATGTACGCGATCCTGCTCGGCAACGCGGTGTCGCCGCATCTCGACAGGCTGATCCAGCCGGTGGCCTTCGGCGCCAGGGGCCGGCCGCGATGAGCAACCGACCCGCACCCGCGCCCACCAGTGCCGCGTCGATGTACCGCGCGCTGGTCGGCATCGGCAGCATCTGCGCGCTGCTGATCGTGACGGCCTACCTGCTGACCGCTCCGGCGATCGCGCGCAATCGCGCCGAGCTGCTGCAGCAGGCGATCTTCGCCGTGCTGCCCGGGGCGGAGACGGTGCAGCCCATGCGCCGCGACGCCGGGAGAACGATAGGGCCGGCCGGGCCAGGAGAGGAGGCCGCGTTCTACCTCGGGCTCGACGCCGGGAATCGCGTGGTCGGTGTCGCGATCGAGGCCAGCGGCATGGGCTACCAGGACCTGATCGGCCTGATCTACGGCTATTCGCCGGCGCGGGGCCAGCTGACCGGGATGCGCGTGCTCGCCAGCCGCGAGACGCCGGGACTGGGCGACAAGATCATCACCGATCCCGTCTTCGTGGGCTCCTTCGCCGGCCTCGCGGTACCGCTGTCGCAGGACGGGGCTCGCGTGGCACAGGCCGCGGAGGCGGTGCCTGCCGGCAAGCGCAGCCAGCCGTGGCAGTTCGACGCGATCACCGGCGCGACGATTTCCTCGCGCGCCGTCGCCGGCATCATCACGGCCAGCACCGCGCAGTGGGCGCCGCTGCTGCACGCGCAGGCCGGGCGGCTCGAAGGGGACACCCCGTGAGCGCGACAGTGCCAGGGCCCGGCAGCCCGTCCGATGATCTCCTGCGGGGGCTGTGGCGCGAGAACCCGGTGTTCGTGCAGGTCCTCGGCATGTGCCCGACGCTCGCCGTGAGCAATTCGGCGCTCAACGCCCTGACCATGGGCCTGGCGACCGCATTCGTGCTGTGCCTGTCGAGCCTGCTGATCTCGTTGCTGCGCCACGTGGTGCCGCGCGAAGTGCGTATCGCCAGCTTCATCCTCGTCATCGCCACCTTCGTCACCGTCGTCGACTACCTGATCCAGGGGATCAGCCTCGCGCTGCACGCCGCGCTCGGTGCCTTCATTTCGCTGATCGTGGTCAATTGCATCATCCTCGGGCGCGCCGAGGCCTTTGCCGCGCGCAATGGCCCGCTGCGCTCCTTCCTCGACGGCCTCGGCATGGGCCTGGGATTCACGCTCGCGCTGCTCTGCCTGGGCGGGGTGCGCGAGCTGCTGGGCAGCGGCAGCCTGTTCGGGATCGGTGTCTTCGGCAGCCAGTTCGAACCGTGGACCGTGATGTTGCTGCCGAGCGGCGGTTTCTTCACCCTTGGCGCCTGGCTGCTGGCGATAGCCTGGTGGCGGCGCCGGCGCGAAGCCGGCGCGCGCGTGCAGGAGGCGAACTGATGCCTGAACAGTCACTGGCCTCGATATTCCTCGGCGCCTGCCTGATCAACAACTTCGTGCTGGCGTACTTTCTAGGCATCTGCCCCTTCCTGGGCGTATCGGGGAAGATTGCCACCGCGAGCCGCATGGGCGCGGCCGTGACCTTCGTGATGCTGGTCAGCTCGCTGTGTGCCTACGCGATCCACGCGGCGCTGGCGGCGATCGGGGCGCTCTACCTGCAGCTGGTGTCGTTCATCGTGGTGATCGCCGCCGCGGTGCAACTCGTCGAGATGGTGGTCCGCAAGTACAGCCCGGCGCTGTTCCGCGCGCTCGGGATCTTCCTGCCGCTGATCACCACGAACTGCGCGATCCTCGCGCTCGCCCTGTTCCAGACCAGCAAGGGCTACGGGCTGCTGCAATGCCTGGTCTATGCCCTCGGCGCCGGTGCCGGCTTCACGCTGGCGCTGGTGCTGATGGCCGGCATCCGCGAAAAGCTCGAGCTCGCCGAGCTGCCCGACCTGGCCACCGGGACCGCGATCAGCCTGTTCATCGCGGGCATCCTCTCGCTCGCGTTCATGGGTTTCGCGGGGCTGGGCGCATGAGCGCCGCGGCCCATTACCTGCAGGCGCTGGCGATCGTGGCGCTGCTCGCCGGCATCGTGCTCGGCGTGCGTCGCCTCGGCGGCGCCAGCGCGCAGGCGCGGGAGAACATCGGCGGCTGCGGCAATTGCGGCGGCTGCGGACGCAATGCACCGACATCATCAGCGGAAGATTCCTGAACCGGAGGCACCATGCGACTGCAGGACTACGATCACGGCCAGCGTTTCGTCGCCACGCTGCTCGCCACCCAGCGCATCACGCCCGCGGGCGGCGTCGAGGTGCGCGAACTGCGGCTGGAACTGGCGGCGCCGGATTTTCGCGCCACGGCCGGCCAGAGCGTCGGCGTGATCGTGCCGGGGCCGCACGCGCTCGGTCATGCGCACCATTTCCGCCTCTACAGCCTCGCCGCCGACTGCGAGCCCGATGCCTCCGGCATCGCGCACGTCACGCTGTGCGTGAGGCGCTGCAACTATGTCGATGAATACAGCGGCGAGGAATACCGCGGCGTGGCTTCCAATTACCTGTGCGACCTGGCACCGGGGGACAGGATCACGATCAACGGACCGTTCGGCCTGCCGTTCGAGGTTCCCGCGGACCCGGCCACGGACCTGCTGCTGATCAGCATGGGCACCGGCATCGCGCCGTTTCGCGCCTTCGTCGCCGGGCTCTACCGCCGCCACCCGGACTGGCAGGGCAAGGTCCGCCTGTTCCACGGCGCGATGAGCGGGCTGGAACTGCTGTACATGAACGACGAGCGCGACGACTTCGGCGACTACTACGACCGCGCGACCTTCCAGGCCTTCAAGGCACTGAGTCCGCGCCCGCACTGGGCCGACCCCATCGCGATGGACTACGCGATCGAGGAGCGCGCGGCCGAGGTCCGGGAAATGCTCGCGGGCGAGAGCTGCCGGGTGTACGTCGCCGGCAAGGCCGACATCCTCGAGACGCTGGACCGCGTGTTCGCGGGCCTGGCCGGCTCGGCCGATGCCTGGCAGGAGCGCAAGGAGCGGCTGCGCGCCGAGCGGCGCTGGTTCGAGCTGGTGTACTGAGGGCGGGTGTCGGCGCGCGACATGCACCCGTCCGCATTAATGCGGAGTTACACGTTCTCGACGAACTCCGTGATCTCGAGGTTGAAGCCCGAGATCGCGCTGAAGCGCGTGGGCGAGCTCAGCAGGCGCATGCGGTGCACGCCGAGGTCCTTCAGGATCTGCGAGCCGGTGCCGTTCACGCGCCAGAAGTTCTGCCCCATCTCGCTGGCGCTGCCGCGCCGCTGCGGTACTTCCGGGAACATCTCGATCTGGCTGAGCACGTCCTCGGGGCTCTCGCGCCGCGACACGAGCACCAGCACGCCGT
>JAKJFB010000439.1 GCA_022705125.1 Pseudomonadota bacterium | reverse complement strand
ACGCGAAGCGGCGGTGCACGCGCGGCTCGCCTCGATCGGCCCGGTGATCCCCCGCATCCTGCACCAGGACTTCTCCTGCACTACCCTGCCGCGGCCGTACCTGTTCCTGGAGCACCGGCGCGGACAGCCCTGGGACGATGTCGCGCCGCGTATCGCGCCCGCTCAGGCGGCATCGCTGTGGAGCGAGTTCGGCAACCACGTCCGGAAGATCCACGCCATCGAGGGCGAAGCCTTCGGTTCGCCGCTGCGCGGCGAAGGCCGCGCGAGTCATGCCGAGTGGCTGCTGTCGCTGTTCGATGACCTGGCCACGGATCTCGCCGAGCGCAAGCTCCTGGTGCCGGGACTGACGGAGTTCCGCATCGCGCTGCAACAGCGACGCGAGCAACTCGAACTGCACACCCCGCCACGCCTGGTGCACGGCGACCTGTGGCCCCGCAATGTGCTGGTTACGCAGGAACGCGGCTGCTGGCGCCTCAGCGCCATACTCGACGCGGAGCGCGCATTCTGGAGCGAACCCGCCGCGGAATGGATTTTCTCGCACCTCGAGATTCCGCCGGCCTTCTGGGAAGCCTACGGCGCTGATCTCTCGCCGGGCCGGCTGGATGGCGACGCCGCGCTGCGCACGCTGGTGTACCGGGCTCGCGGCGCGCTGCAGCTGGTGCTGCAATGTTACCGCTCAGGCGCCAGCGCGGCATTCGCCCTCGCCCGCTTCCGCGCATGTGCACGGGAGTTTGCGCGCCATTGATCACGAAACGCGCAAGCCCCTGAAATCCGCGACAGGACCGCTGCACGCGGCGCAAGGCAGCGCCACGGCTCAGGCGGCCCCGCTCCATCCGCCGCCGAGCGCCACGTACAACTGCACCAACGCCTGGTGCAGGGCGCGCGTGGACTGCGAGAGGCTGAGTTCGCTGTCGAACAACTGCCGCTCGGCGTCCAGCACCTCGAAGTAACTCGTGATGCCGCCCACGTAGCGCGACTTCGTCACGCGCAGCCGTTCGCGGTTCGCGAGCACCACCCTGCGGCTCGCCGCGCGCTGCGCGCCGAGTTGCTCGATCGCCACCAGCGCGTCGCTCACCTCGCGGAATGCCTGCCGGATGGTGGCCTTGTACTGCTCCACCAGGATGCGCTGCTGGCTCTCGGCAAGTGCCACTCCGGAGTCGAGCGCCCCGGCGGTGAACACAGGCAGCGCCGCCGCCGGCTGCACCGACCACGCATGGCGTCCGCTATCGAACAGGCCGCCGACATCGGGGCTCGCCAGGCCGAGCGTCGTTGTCAGCGACAGCGAGGGTAAATAGGCCTTGCGCGCCGCCGAGACACTGGCGTGTGCACCGCGCAGCCGCTCCTCGGCGGCCTGGATATCGGGCCGGCGCGGCAGCAGCGCGGAGGGAATGCCCGCCAGCATCGTGGCCGGGAGCTCGATTGCGTCGAGCCGCACGTGCCGCTCGATGGACCCGGGATTGCGACCCAGCAGCACCGCAAGCGAGTTCTCCGCCTGCGCCAGACGCCGGCGCTGGTCGGCCAGCGCCACCTCCGAGCTCGCCAGCAACGACTCGGCCTGCCGCACGTCGACGATGGAGGAAATCCCCTCGTCGAATCTCGCGCGCGTCAGCCGCAGCGACTGCCGTCGGCTCTCGAGCGTGCGGTGGCTGATCTCGAGCTGGTTGTCGAGGTCCAGCAGATCCAGGTATCGAGCCGAGACGTCGGCCACCAGGCTGATGCGCACGCCCTGCGCGGCGGCCTCGCTCGCCAGCACCTCGCGACGGGCAACCTCGGTGCGATCCGCCAGCCGCCCCCACAGGTCGATTTCCCACGCGGGCACGGCGAGCGCCAGACCGCTGCTCTCGCCGATCGTGTTCTTCGCGGGATCGAATCCCGGCGCGCGCTGACGTGTGACCGAACCCGAGAGGTCGATCCCGGGGAACATCGCCGAGCGCTCCAGCCCGTACTGCGCGCGCGCGAGCTCGATCCGCTCCACCGCGATGCGCAGATCACTGCTGCCGGCGAGAGCCTCGTCGATCAGTGCCGTGAGTTCCGGCAGCGGCAACACTTCAGCCCAGAGGCGGTCGGCAAGGCTGGCCGCTGCGGTAGCGGGAGACGAATCCGCGCCGAGATGCGGCCAGGTGTCGGGCACCGGCACGTCCGGACGCACGAAATCTGCCGACTGGCAGCCACCGAGGAGCGCCGCGCACAGGGTGATCCACATCCGGCTCATCGCACGCTCTCCACCTCGTCGGCGCGGATGCCGAAGAAGGCCGCATACAGCAAGGGCACCACCACCAGCGTGAGACCCGTGGCGAAGACGAGACCGAACATGATCGTGACTGCCATGCTGCGAAAGAAGGGATCGAGCAAGAGCGGCGCCACGCCGAGCACCGTGGTCACGGCGCCGAGGAATACCGGTCGCGCGCGGCTGGTCGCCGCGTCGATGATGGCCTGGAAGCGCGGCTTGCGCGAACGAATCTCGACGTCGATCTGGTCCACCAGCACGATCGCGTTCTTGATCAACATGCCGATCAGGCTGAGAAAGCCCAGGATCGCCATGAACTCGAACGGCGCCTGGAACAGCAGCAGCCCGATCGCGACACCCACCACGGCCAGTGGCACCGTGAGCCAGATCACCGCGGTCTGCCGGATCGCGTTGAACATCACGATCACCGCCAGCACCATTGCCACCATGCCATAGGGCGCAGCGCTCACCAGGCCTGCATTCGCCTCGGTCGACGCCTTGTGCTCGCCGTGCCACTCGAGCGTGTAGCCCGGCGGCAGGGGAATTGCCTCGATCTGCGGGCGCAGGCGCTCGAACAGTGGCGCCGACAGCGAACCGGCGGG
>JAKJFB010000438.1 GCA_022705125.1 Pseudomonadota bacterium | reverse complement strand
CCTGCCCGATCTCGCGCTCGATGGCCAGGAGATCCTTCTGGAAGATCTCGAATCGATGCGTACCCAGCCTCCCCGACACGAATCCCGCGGGATCCCTGAGCTCGCAAACCCCGGCGCACGCACGAAGCGCGTCGAGGATCTCCCGCGCATCGACCCGTTCGCCGCCACGCCGGAACAGCACCAGATCGAAATCCGAAGCCTCGGAAGCGATCCGCAGCCCGCGCGAGCCGCCGATGCCAACCCCGACGACCCGATCGAGCCCCCCCAGCGCGCGGATCAGCTCATCCATGCCCGAGGCCTCCGCCGGTCCCTGTCATGCCCGGCTCAATCCAGCCCGCTCGCCCGCAAGCCGCTCGTGATGCCCTTCAGCGAGCCGGCCACCTTCACCTGCTGCCTGCCGGCGTTGCCGTAGAACTCGAGGTTGAGCACGCGGCCGGCCTTCAGTGCCTCGATCATGCCCGCGTCGAGCGGCACCGTGGCGATGCAGCCCTGCGCGACACAGGTCAGCGGTGTCATGGCGAAGCCGTTCTTGCCATCGACGTCGCCCCGGATGCCGTTGGGCAGGTGAATGCCGAGCGGCACGACCACACTCATGCCGACCCCACCGCCCTGGGGCGGACGGCTGATGTTGAAGCGCACCGAGCGCTTATCCCCCTCGCCGAAGGAATGCACCTGCACCAGCGCACAGGCCTTGCTCGCACCGGAAAGCGCCTGGCATTCGTAGACCCAGTCGCCGAAACGCTCCCCCTGCGCGACCTGCGCGCGCAACATGGAGGGGGCGAGCAAGAGCGACAGGGACAGCAGCAGCGGAATCGCGCGCGGGGCTCGGGCCTTGAGCATTGGACAGCTCCTCTGGTCGGGGTGAAAGCGTGTTTTCATTCTTACCGAAGCTCGCGGCCACTGTACAGCACATCCGGCAGCCCGCCCGCCAGCGCCACGCCACGTGCGGCGCGCTTCCCGGCGGCCGGCAGCGGGCACGTCGCCCTACGCGGCCCTTGCGCTGCGCATCGACCGGCAGACGGCGACGGCGAGCAGCACGAAGACCGCGCCGAGCGCCGCGAGGGCGATCGGGCTGGAGACGAAGATCGCAAAGTCGCCCTGCGAAATTGCCAGCGCGCGGCGGAAGTTGTCCTCGACCAGCGGCCCGAGGACGAAGCCGATGAGCACGGGTGCCAGATGCACCCCCGATCGCCTCATCCCGTAGGCCACCAGGCCGATGGCGAGGGCCGCCCAGACGTCGAAGGCACTGCCGCGCACACCGAAGGTCGCCACCGCGATCAGCACGAGGACGAGTGGATAGAGTCGCTGGGGCGGCAGCCGCAGGATGCGAACCCAGACCCCCACCAGCGGAACGTTGAGCACGAGCAGCAGCAGGTTGCCGATCACGAAGCTCGCCATCAGCCCCCAGAAGAGCTCCGGATTCTCGACCGCCAGCAGCGGGCTGGGCACCACCCCATGGGCCGACATCGCGCCGAGCATGAGAGCCATGGTTGCGCTGCCGGGGATGCCCAGCGCCAGCGTGGGCACGAAAGCCGTCTGCGCCGCCGCGTTGTTGGCCGCCTCGGGGGCCGCCAGCCCGGCGATCGCGCCGCGGCCGAAGCACTCCGGGCGAGCAGAAAGACGACGCTCGAGCGCATACGCGGCGATCGACGCCAGGGTGGGTCCGGTGCCCGGCAAGGCACCAAACAATCCGCCCAGCACGCCCCCGCGCAGCACCGGCCCTGCTGCACGGCGCCACGCCTTCCAGCGCGGGAGCGCGCTGCGCTCGCCAATCCCGCCACGCACCACAGGCAAGGCGCCGAACATCGACAGCATCACCTCCGAAACGCCGAAGAGCCCCATGGCGAGCACCACCAGCGGAATGCCGTCGCGCAGTTCCGTCAGCCCGAGGGTGAAACGGGCCACGCCGGTCTGGGCGTCGGTACCGACCATCGCGAGGCCGACCCCGGCGAGCATCGCCACCATGCCCGCGGCCAGACGCCCGCGGCCCACGGCGGCCGTGCAGACCAGTCCGAAGATCATGATCGCGAAGTATTCGGCCGGCCCGAGCATGAACGCGAGCCCGGCGAGCGGGGCGGCCATGGCGAGCATCATGCCGATGCCCACGACCGCGCCGCCGAAGGACGCTCCCGCACTCAGGATCAGCGCCTCGCGGGCACGCCCCGCGCGCGCCATCGGGTGACCGTCGAGACATGAAACCGCGGAAGCGGGCGTTCCCGGCACGTTGAGCAGGATCGCCGCGATCGCCCCGCCGTACTCGGAGCCGTAATAGACCCCCGCCAACAGCACCAGCGCCGCGGTTGGCGACAAGGCATGCGTGAATGGCAACAGCATTGCGACCGCGGCCAGCGAGCTGACCCCGGGCAACACGCCGACCAGGGTTCCGAGCGCCACCCCGATCAGGCAGAACCAGAGATTGCCCGGCGACAGCGCGACCTCGAACCCCGCCATCAGGCCGCTCAAGGCATCCACGACACCCCCGCAAAAGGATTCCTGAAACTCGCCGCGGGGAGCTCCAGCCCGACGCCGAACATCGCTGCCACCAGGCCCGCCAGCAGTACTGCCTGCAGGAGCTTCCCACGCCGCTCCCAGCGCGCATCCCCAGCGCTCGCAAGCAGCGCAGCCGCGAAGGCGGCCGGCACATAACCCAGCACGGGCGCGAGCGAGGCGAAACCCGCCAGTCCGGCGACCGCCGCCCACACGCCACGCAGACCCGCGTCGTCCCCCTCGCGCGGGGTGGAGGAATCGTCCGCCGACATGGACCATGGCCGCAAGCACGCCAGGGCTGCGGCGATGAGCAGCGCCGCCCCCGCGAGCGCGGGGAACGCCCCG
>JAKJFB010000437.1 GCA_022705125.1 Pseudomonadota bacterium | reverse complement strand
GAATCATCAACTCGAAGAGCTTCGTCTGACTCCCCGCCGCTTCCAAAGTGGCCTTTAAAGGCCGATTTGAACACTTGCGGGCTGCCTGCATGAACTTGCGCGCGACGCGATCATTTATTCCGACCGAGTCCAGCCGGTCCAAGAACTCCCCGTGCTCGCAGAGTTCTTTCAGCACCACGAGCCCGCGCCCCACCTCGAGGCAGGCTTCGACCGAGCGCCGCATATTGGCGCTGATGTCACGCTGGATCAGTTCAGGGTCGGCGCAGTCGGCGGGAAGCAGGTAGCCCATTTGTGCGGCCAGCGCGCGCACTCGACTATTGGCTTCCTCGTCGAGCGCGCGCACGGCGTGCGCCTCCTGCCGCATTACGGCCAGTCCATGGGCGCCCTCGGCGGGCAGGACGTCCACATCGATGGTTTCGGGCTGCTTTCGGGGTTTCGGTCCGCGTGTCATGGATGTCTCGCTACGGTTGAGTTGCGTCGATTCTAACCACGTCCCGCACCGGTGCTGCTCCGGCCGGCACAAGATACACCAGCCCGTCACCCCCGATCCGGCAGCGCATGGCCGGCGCCGTGGCCGGATCGGGGCGCCGCCTGGCGCGGCACGCCCGATACAGCCGGCCCGCGAACTGCACCAGGCGCGCGGCCCGGCTGCGCTGCCCCTGTGCGCGGATGAAGGCGCCGCGCGTCGCCCCGCTGAAGTCCATCATGCCGGCGCCCTCCCGCTTGCTGCGAGCTTGGCGGCGGCCTTGCTGATGGCTCGCTTCGCCTTGCGCGCCACCTTCTCCGTACCCGGCGCCTGCACCGACGCGTAGCACTGGCCGCCGTCCATAATCGGCGCCTCCTTCACCACCAGACCGCGCGCTTCGAGCGCGGCGCGGAATGCCGCCCACTGGGGAGCATATTCGGTGTGCTTGGCTGCCAGTTCATAGACCCGGCCCGCCGCCCGCTCGATCTCCACGACGGGCACCGCCGGCCCGGCGATCAGCGCGAAGGCGTCGATGATCGTGCGCAGGTACTTGCTTTCATCCATGCGCTGCATGAAGGCGCGCTGCATCTCGAGGTGGAACCGCTCCAGTTGATCGAAGGGCTCGTCCGGCCTTTCCACCACCTCTTGCGCCATCGCGATCAGGTCGAGCACGTCGTTCCTGTAGAGCGTGATCGCGTTGTCCTCGCTGTAGATCAGCCGATCGAGCGCCCGCAAGCACGTCGAGACGCGGCTCAACGTTCCGTCGATGTGGTAAGCGAGGTTCTTGAAGTCGACCGTGGTGGCGCTGTCCATGGCGGCAGCGGCTTCGAGGAAGCCTTGATGATCGACGATGGCCTTGAGCTTGCTCATCACACACCCCCTTGCACAGCGAAACGCGCGAAGAGGTCGCCCCAGGCCTGCGCCAGGGCGGAGCGCGGGCGGCGGCTCGCCATCGTGTCGAGCATGGCCTCCATGGTGTCGCACAGCTCGTCGAGCGCGGCATCGTCGGCGTGGCCGAACAGCAGCCCGAACAGGGCCTCGCAGTATTCCTCCCGCTCGGCCATGGACGGGCGCTCGGACGGCTCAAAAGTGCGCCGTCCACCCGCCGGATCGGGCGGCACGGCGTGCACCTCGATCTCCTCCACCTCGACGGCGGCAGGCGCTGCGGCGGGCGCGACCTTGGTGCCGTCGACCTTCTTCAGCAGCGCGCGCGGCATGCGCTCGTGCCCGAGGCCGGCCTCCTGAGGCTCGCCGTCATCCCAGCGGATGCACGCGGAGGCATCGGCATAGACCTTGACCACTTCGCCCAGGCGCCCGGCATGGAGCGATTCGACACGGTCGGCCGGCCGCAGGAGCGCGCCGGTCGCAACCTCCAAATCATCGGCGCGCCTGATTGCCCTCACGGCCTCGCGCACCTGCTTCACGGTCATGGCCCTGAAGTCCTGGAGCGCATAGCCGCGCACGTTCTGCCCATCGGCCAAGGCCTGCAAGGTGTCATCGCCCAACGACAACAGTTCCGCCAGTACGGTCTTGCTCACCTTCAGACTGAGAAAGGGCTCACTGCCAACGAGGCGGGCGGCACGCATCATCCTCCGCGCCACACTATCGTCCAGTCCAATCTGTTCGATAACGACCTTGGAAAACTGGCCGTGCGGCACCATGGCCTTGATTTGCAGCAGCCGACGGCCAAATTCGACCATCGCGTGAACGTCTTTTCCCTGATGCTGGTTAGCACGCGCCTCGCCAATGGCGCGTGCGAGCGCGGCAATTGCAGGACTGGATGGTGCGACCTCGTTGTGTTCGAGCGCGTCGAGAATCGGCACTTCTGCCGAAGGGAATTTAGCGGCCATGACAGCCTCCTACGATTCGTTCAAGTTCGCCCCCTGTTCAGAGGGGCGGCCGGGTACTTGAACACGGTCGTAGGGCCGCCCGCAGTTTTCCCCCGTTTCCGAGGTGTTGTATAGCTGCGCGCTACCCGGCCATGGAGAAACCATGGACGCAAAGAACCGCGCTTTCGGGCGCGGGCATCCGCCTACGATGGTGTGTTCAGCACCGGTGCCAATCCTGCCCCAATATTTCCCATAGCGCAACATCCTTTTCTGAAGAGGAAGCCCATTGCCGCGCGCATCTCCCTCTGCTCGACCGGCGGACGCCACACTTCTGTCAGGTGTGGCCGGGCGCGGCGGCGTGAAGCGCGCCTTCCTCCATGGCGGCCAGGGCGACATCGCGCCCCACGCCGCCCACCTGCGCCGATAGCGCAAGCAGCGCGCCCGACCAGGCGGCCGCCTGGACGAAGGCCGCCGCCGGGGTACGGCCCGAGGTGTTCAGCGATTGGCGCAGCATGGCAAGCGCCTTGCGCGTGTAGA
>JAKJFB010000436.1 GCA_022705125.1 Pseudomonadota bacterium | reverse complement strand
CATTTTGCCGGCGCGACACCCTTCCTGGCGCAGACACTGGCCGCGGCGCGACGGGTGCAGACGCGCCTTGCGGATCTAAAGCTCTTCGTGTGCGGAGGGGCCTCGGTTCCCCCGTCGCTGATCCGCGAAGCGGCGGACTATTTCGAGAAGGCCGTGGTCACACGAGTCTATGGCTCAACCGAGGTTCCGGTGACGACGGTTGGCGTCATCAGCCGAAGCGACGTCGCCCACGCGGCGGAAACCGACGGGCAAGCCGGGATCGCCACCATCAGGCTGGTCGACGGCTCCGGCGCGACCGCCGCAACCGGTGAAGTCGTGGCGCAAGGGCCGCAGATGCTGGTGGGCTACGTCCACCCCGAGGACGAGGCGAGCGTATTCGACGCCGAGGGCTATTACCGCACCGGTGACCTGGGGCGTTGGGTCGATGGCGACTACCTCGTCATCGCCGGCCGCATCAAGGACATCATCATCCGCAACGGCGAGAACATCGCGCCCAAGGAAGTGGAAGACCTGCTGGTGGCGCATCCCGATATCGCGGAAATCGCCATTGTCGGTCTGCCCGATGCCCGGACCGGCGAGCGCGCCTGCGCCGTCATCGTGCCGCGCGGTTCGGCACGGCCCGACGTCGCCAGCTTGCGCGCCTATCTCGATGCCAGGGGGGTCGCGAAGTTCAAAATGCCGGAACAGGTGGCGCTATGGGAGGCACTGCCCAAGAACGAGGCCGGCAAGGTCCTGAAGCACCAGATGCGCGCCGCGCTGGCCGATGCTTCGCCCCGCGACTGAGCGCTAGTGAGTTTTTCGCCAGCCTGCTGCGGCCGCTGCTGCAGCGCTCCTATTCGAAAGGCTCTTCGCCCTGAAGCTTGGTCCGGTGCAGCAGGCGCCCGGCAGCCGGGTCGTAGGGAGTGGCCCGGTGCATCGTGCCGGTGTTGTCCCACATCACCAGGTCGCCCACCGTCCACTTGTGGCGATAGGTGAATTGCGGCTGCGTCGCCCACTCGCGCAGGCGCACCAGCAACTGCGTGCTCTCCATTGCACTCATCCCGACCACATGATGCGCCGTGCAGCCCAGCACCAGCGACTTGCGCCCCGAACGGTGCTTCCACACCAGCGGCAGTTCCTGCTCGCCGATCGCCATCATCTGCCTGGTCATGGCCAGGCTCGGCTCGGGGTCGTAGTAGAAGAGCGACGCCCACGCCGAGTGCACCACGCGCAGCGCCTCGATCTGCTGCTTGTCCTCCTCGGCCAGCATCTCCCACGCGGCATAGGTGTTGCAGAACTCGGTGTCACCGCCCGTGGGCGACAGCACCTTGGCCGATAGCAGCGAGGCCAGGATCGGCACCTGGTTCATGGTGCCGTCGAGGTGCCAGTACAGCGAGCCTTTCAGGTACTCGGCGCTCGCGTTGGCCCTGGTGTCCAGGGTGACCTTGTAGATCTCCTCGCCGCGCAGTTCCGGCGCAAAGGTGCCGAGCGTGCGGGTGAACGCGACCTGCTCCTCGTCCGTGAACCCGATCCGCGGAAAGACCAGCACGCCGCGACGCTCGAGCAGTTCACGCAGATCGGTTGCATGTTCGCCGCTGAGCAGCGCGTCCTTGCCCAGACGAACCTCGCTGGCGATCAGGGGAGAGATGTCGGTGGCCTCGAGCTTTTCACTGATGGCTGCGGTCATGGCTTCGGTCCTTCGGGAGTGATGCTTGAAAATCCGGGCCCTTGCATCGTGTGACGTCGCCCCGGCGCTGCGGCTCGCGACTAGCTGTCCGCCAGCCGGCGTGCCGCCAGCTCGCGCAGCGGCGCCGTCTTCACCTTGTTCGAAGCGGTCAGCTCCAGATCCGCCTCCTGCACGAACAGCACGCGACGCGGCACCTTGTAGCTCGACAGGCGTTGCGACACGAATGCGCGCACCGCGTTCTCGTCGAGCGTGGCGCCCTGCTCGGTCACGATGCAGGTCACGACGATCTCGCCGAGCGTCTCGTGCGGGACCCCGACCGTGGTGGCGATCTTCACGCCCGGGCACTCGCGCAACAGCGCGTCGATCTCGGTCGGGGAGACATTGGCGCCACCGGTCTTGATGATGTCGTTCAGGCGCCCGTGCCAGTGCAGCCGCCCCTCGGCATCGAAGAAGCCACCGTCGCCGGTATGGAAGAAGCCCTCCTCGTCGAACACCTCGTCGGGCGCCATGCGCAGGTAGCTCACCATCAGCGTGGGGCCCTTGACGGCGATCTCGCCGGTCTCTCCGCGCGCCAGCGCCTCGCCGCTCAGCGGATCGACGATCTTGAAGGTGTTGCCGGGCAGCGCATAGCCGTAGTTGCCCGCGACGATCGCCGGGTCGGTGCCGCTCGGGTGGTTGGCGCTGAAGGTCAGCGTCTCGGTGTTGCCGTAGGACGACATCGGCTCCTGCCAGTTCGAGCGCACCGTGGGATGGTTGCGCAGCGGCGAGGTCTCGCCGACGTAGCGCAGCGAACCCAGGTCCACCTCGTGGAACGCCGGGTCCTCGGCCAGCTTGACCCACTGGTGCGGCCAGGCCACCGGCAGCGTGACGCGCTCGGCTTGCATCAGCCGCAGCGCTTCGCCCGGATCGAAATAGCGCTGCAGCACCAGGCAACCGCCAACCGTGAACGTGGCGCCGATGGCCTGCGTGAAATTACCCGACCAGAAGAAGCCGTTGGCCGACCAGGTGCGCACGCCGGGCTCGAGCGCGTACATGCGCGGCCAGCGCCAGCACTGGATCGTGGCGGCGCGATGCGTGTGCACCACGCCCTTGGGTTTGCCGGTGGTGCCGCTGGTGAAGAACAGCGCGGCGACCTCCTCGGGCCGGCGCTGCGCCACCCACTGCGCAAACT
>JAKJFB010000435.1 GCA_022705125.1 Pseudomonadota bacterium | reverse complement strand
CGGATCTTCAGACCCCGGTCGTGACCATCCACGCCCGCGCGGCCGACTGACGACCAGGAGTTCAGTGACATGAACGAGACATTCGATTTCGTGGTGGTCGGCAGCGGCGGCGGCTCGATGTGCGCGGCGCTGGCCCTGCGCGCGGCCGGAAAGAGCGTGCTCATCCTGGAGAAGACCGACCTGGTCGGGGGAACCACGGCCATTTCCGGGGGCGTGATGTGGATCCCCGACAACCGCTTCATGAAGAGCGAGGGGATCGACGACAGCCCCGCGCAAGCCATCGCCTATCTCGATGCAGTGGTCGGCGATCACTACGACACGCCCGGTGCCAGCCGCGAGCGGCGACGGGCCTATGTCGAGCAGGCGCCGCAGATGATCGACTTCCTGGTCAGCCAGGGGATTCGTCTGCGGCGCATTCCCTCCTGGCCCGACTACTATGCCGCTCCCGGCGAATCGGTGCCGGGCCGCACCGTGGTTTCCGAACTGTTCGACATCAACCGGCTGGGCGAATGGAAATCCAGACTGCGCCCGGGCTTTCTTCCGCTGGCGGCCAACCTCGACGAGGCGATGGAGCTGGCGAATTTCAAGCGCTCCTGGGGCAGCAAGAAGGTCATCGCCCGGGTCATCGGGCGTACCATCGCGAGCCGGCTGGCAGGCAAGCACCTGGCCACGGCAGGGCAGGCACTGCAGGGGCAGATGCTGCATGCCGCGCTGAAGGCCCGCGTGGAGATTCGCGTCAACGCGGGCGCCAGGCAACTCGTGGTCGAGGACGGACGCGTGACCGGGGTGGTGCTGGAGACCAACGGTGCCGAGTGGCGCATCGGCGCTCGCTCCGGCGTGCTCATCAACGCCGGCGGCTTCGCCCGTAACCAGCGCATGCTGGACCGCTACATCCCCGGCACATCGACCGAGTGGTCCAACACCGCGCGCGGGGATACCGGGGAGATGATCGAGGAAGGGCTGCGCATCGGTGCCGCCGTCGCACAGATGGACGAGCGCATCGGCTCGCCGATGGCTCTGCCTCCGGGAAACCCGCCCGTCAAACCCGGGATGCAGGGCGACATCTCCAAGCCTCACACCATCGTCGTGGACCAGAGCGGCGAGCGCTACATGCGCGAGTCCAGCTCCTACATGGAAATTGCCAGGGCGATGCGCGCGCGCGACACGAAGGTGCCGGCCGTGCCGAGCTGGATGGTGCTCGACAGCCAGTACCTGGGCAAATACATGCTGGCCGGGACCATGCCCGGCGCCAGGAAGCCGAAACAGTGGTTCGAGGAGCAGTTTCTGCGCCGCGGTGATACGCTCGAAGCGCTCGCGAGCGCCTGCAACATGGATCCCGCGAGGCTGCGTGATTCGGTCGAGCGTTTCAACAGCTTCGTCCGCAAGGGCCGCGATGAAGACTTCCATCGTGGCGACCATGCGTATGACCAATGGCTGGGCGACTCGCTGCACCGGCCCTCACGCACGCTCGGCACCATCGAGCAGGGCCCCTTTTTCGCGCTGGCCCTGTATCCGGGCGATGTCAGCACCTACGGCGGCCTGGTGACCGATGTGCACGCGCGGGTGCTGCGCGAGGACGGCTCGGTGATACCCGGGCTTTACGCCACGGGCACCTCCACGGCGTCGGTGATGGGACGGGCCAGCCCCGGAGCCGGCGGAAGTATCGGCCCGTCGTTCACCTGGGGCTATGTGGCCGCCAGGCATGCGATCCAGGCATGACGGCTGTCCCCACGGGAATGCCGCGACAGTTCAACCCGTTCAGCGCCTGACGGCGCTGCCCCAGGAAACCCAGAAAGGACAGACACATGGAAATGCTCCCGGAAGCCAGGCTCTATATCGACGGCAAGCTGCGCGCGGCGGCCGGCAACAGGACCTTTGACAATATCTGCCCGTGGACCGGCGAGGTCATCGGCAAGTCGGCGGACGCCTCCGCGGACGACGTGAACGATGCGATCGCCGCGGCACGGCGCGCCTTCGACCAGACCGACTGGTCGCAGCGGCACGAAGAGCGCTTCGCGCTGATGAAGAAATACCGCGACCTGCTGTTCGCCAACCGCGACCGGCTGGTCCAGATTGTCCGCCTCGAGGCGGGCTCCTCCATCGGAGCTGCCTACCGCGCGCAGGTCGACCGGGCGCTCAGCGGCATGGACGACGTGCTGGCCTGCTTCCCGTCGGTCACGTGGGAAGAGGATCGCGGGCGGCGCAATGAAATGGGCTTCGACAGCGACCGGATCGTGGTTCACGAGCCGCTCGGCGTGGTCGGCGCCATCTCGCCCTGGAACGTGCCGCTGTACGTGAATGTCGGCAAGGTCGTGCCCGCGCTTCTTGCCGGCTGCACCGTGGTGCTGAAGCCTGCCCCGGATACCCCGGCGACCGCCGCGTTCATGGGTGAGCTCGCCGTGGAAGCCGGCTTCCCCCCCGGCGTGTTCAACGTCATCACGTCCGCCGATCCCGTCATGGCGGGCGAAGCGCTGGTGAAGGACCCCAGGGTCGACGTGATCTCGTTCACGGGCTCCACCGGCGTCGGCAAGCGGATCATGGAAACCGCCGCGGCGACGCTCAAGCGCGTGTTCCTGGAACTCGGCGGCAAGTCGGCGAACATCATCCTCGACGACGCCCCGGACTTTGCAATGTCCGTCATGCAGTCGATGGTGATATTCCATGCCGGCCAGGGCTGCGCGATCCCTACCCGCCTGCTGGTCCCGCGCAGCCGTTACGACGAGGCGGTGAAGGCGCTGGAGATGGCCTATGCGGGCTTCGCCACCAAGTGGGGCGATTTCGACGATCCCACCCAGGTCATGGGCCCGGTCATCTCGGCGCGCCAGCGCGACCGGGTGATGGA
>JAKJFB010000434.1 GCA_022705125.1 Pseudomonadota bacterium | reverse complement strand
TTGTCGATGGAGACCACCATCGCCTTGCCCACGAAGCCCCGACCGAGGAAGTGCCGCACGATGTCCGCGGCCACGGTTCCCAGATGGTCGTCGCGGGTCAGCAGGTGGTACTGGCGGGCGAGCTCGCGTGCGAGCTACGCCTCCTGCTCGGGGTTGAGCTCGGCGTCCTCGATGAGGGAGTAGATGTCCTCGTTCAGGTCCGGGTTGACGAGCTGCAGTTCCGGCGTGCGGTTCTCGTAGAACAGCGGCACGGCGGCGGTGACTTTTTCGGTGGGGGCGATCCATTGCATGGTGATCGTATCAGCCGCGCGGTGAT
The DNA here is from genome assembly GCA_022705125.1 of Pseudomonadota bacterium. The sequence goes on along the minus strand of JAKJFB010000434.1, from coordinate 2,531 downwards.
TCGGCGTCGGCTCGGGTGGACCGTCGGGCTGCAGTTGCCGACCAGGGCGTGATCTTCAGGAGTTCCCGGCTGATGACCCGCTCTGCGACCTCGGTGTCGTATGCGGCCTGGGCCCGCAGCCAGTAGCCGTTGGACAAGCCGAAGAAACGGCAAAGGCGCAAATCGGTATCGGCGCTGATCCCGCGCTTGCCGAGCACGATGTCGCCGATGCGCTGGGCTGGCACGTCGATCTCTTTCGCCAAACGGTACTGGCTGATGCCCATTGGCTTGAGGAACTCTTCCAGCAGCAGTTCTCCTGGCGTAATGGCTTTGAGCTTGCTCATACGGATATCCCTTCAGTGATAGTCCACGATTTCCACGTCCTCGGCCCCCGCGCTGGTCCAGCGGAAGCAAAGGCGCCATTGATCATTGATGCGGATGCTGTGCTGGCCGGCCCTGTCGCCTTTCAAGGCCTCGAGTCGGTTTCCTGGCGGCACGCGCAGATCTTCCAGTCGGCCGGCAATGACGAGCTGTCGCAGTTTTCGGCGAGCAACGTCGGCAATGTTCGCGAAACGCCTGACGCGGCGTCCCTGCGCCAAGGCTTCGGTGTCAGCACATCGAAAGGAGATGATCATGGCTCATAGTAATGGAGACCGTGATTAACGTAAACCGTTATTAGGCGACCGGGGGCGGGGTTGGCGACGGCTCGTGGACGATTGAACGCATAGACTCTGAAAAGAGAAATCCCCGGGCTGGCCGGGGATTCTGTTCGTCGAGATGGATCCACGTCGGCCTGAAGGCCGACCTACGTGTCATGCTGACGCCTCATCTGCAGAGGCAGCGGATCAGGCCATCGATACCTCGGTGATCTCGACCGCCGCGATGCGCTTGCCTTCCTCGGCGCCCTGCTTGAAGGACTCGATCTGGTCGAAGTTCATGTAGCGGTAGATCTCGCTCGCCATGGCGTCGAGCTTCTGCGCGTACTCCATGTACTCCGCCACGGTCGGCAGGCGCCCGAGGATCGCGCCCACCGCGGCCAGTTCCGCCGAGGTGAGGTACACGTTGGCGCCTTCGCCGAGGCGGTTCGGGAAGTTGCGCGTCGAGGTCGAGAGCACGGTCGAGTTCGGCGCCACGCGTGCCTGGTTGCCCATGCACAGCGAACAGCCGGGCATCTCGGTGCGCGCGCCCACGCGGCCGTAGATGTTGTAGTAGCCTTCCTGCATCAGCGTGTGCTCGTCCATGCGCGTGGGCGGCGCGATCCACATGCGCGTCGGGATGCTGCCCTTGAACTTCTCCAGCAGCTTGCCCGCGGCGCGGTAGTGGCCGATGTTGGTCATGCACGAGCCGATGAACACCTCGTCGACCTTGTCGCCGGCCACCTGCGACAGCAGGCGCGCGTCGTCGGGGTCGTTCGGGGCGCAGACCACCGGTTCCTTCACGTCGGCGAGATCGATCTCGATCACCGCGGCGTACTCGGCGTCCTGGTCGGCGGCCAGCAAGGTGGGTTTGGCCAGCCAATCTTCCATCTTCGCGGCGCGGCGCTCCAGCGTGCGGCGATCGCCGTAGCCTTCGGCGATCATCCAGCGCAGCAGCGTGATGTTCGAGCGCAGGTACTCGGCGATCGTCTCCTCGGTCATCTTGATCGTGCAGCCGGCGGCCGAGCGCTCGGCGGAGGCGTCCGAGAGCTCGAAGGCCTGCTCGACGGTCAGGGTGTCGAGGCCCTCGATCTCGAGGATGCGGCCCGAGAAGATGTTCTTCTTGCCCTTCTTTTCCACGGTCAGCAGGCCCTGCTGGATCGCGTAGTAGGGGATGGCGTGCACCAGGTCGCGCAGCGTGATGCCGGGCTGCATCTTGCCCTTGAAGCGCACCAGCACGGATTCCGGCATGTCGAGCGGCATCACGCCGGTGGCGGCCGCGAAGGCCACCAGGCCGGAGCCCGCCGGGAAAGAGATGCCCATCGGGAAGCGCGTGTGCGAATCGCCACCGGTGCCCACGGTGTCGGGCAGCAGCATGCGGTTCAGCCAGCTGTGGATGATGCCGTCACCGGGGCGCAGCGAGACGCCGCCGCGCGTCATGATGAAATCGGGCAGGGTGTGCTGGGTCTCTATGTCCACGGGCTTCGGGTAGGCCGCGGTGTGGCAGAAGCTCTGCATCACCAGGTCCGCCGAGAAGCCGAGGCACGCGAGATCCTTCAGCTCGTCTCGGGTCATCGGTCCCGTGGTGTCCTGCGAGCCCACGGTGGTCATGTAGGGTTCGCAGTAGGTGCCGGGGCGAACGCCCTGCACGCCGCAGGCGCGGCCGACCATCTTCTGCGCCAGCGTGTAGCCCTTGCCGGTGTCGGCGGGTTGCGCGGGCACGCGGAACAGTGTGGAGGGCGCAAGGCCCAGCGACTCGCGCGCCTTCTTCGTGAGGCCGCGGCCCACGATCAGGTTGATGCGCCCGCCCGCGCGCACTTCGTCCAGCAGCACGTCGGACTTCAGTTCGAAGCGCGACAGTTCCTCGCCGGTGGTGGTGTTCCTGATCACGCCGTCGTAGGGGCGGATCTCGATCAC
>JAKJFB010000433.1 GCA_022705125.1 Pseudomonadota bacterium | reverse complement strand
CGTCGGGCGCGAGGATCAGCGTCGAGTTGGGGCCGAAGGAATGCGTCTGCCCACCCACCATGCATTCGCCGTGGCCCGACAGCACGAGGATGACTTCCTCGCAGGCGTGCCGGTGCACCGGCGTCGCGGCGCCCGGCGCCATCGTCTGCGACCAGACCTCCATCGTCGTCACGCCCTGCCTGTGGCCGGCGATCGTCTGGTGGCGCAGCCCGGGCAGCTCCAGGATGTCCAGTTCGTTGTTGTCGATTACCGGCATGTCGCCTCCCGGGTATTTGTGCAGGCGGAGCGAATCCTTACCTACGGGGCAGCGAGTGTGCAACCCTGCGGCCTCCCCGTGCTGGCCCGCGCCGAGCCCCGTGCGCTATCCTGTGCGCCTTTTTTCCGCCAGAACCCGCCCAGACCATGGAAGAACTCTACGACGCCGAACGCACCGAGGCCGATGCGCAGGCCTTCTGGGAGCACAATCGCAGCTTCGTCGTCACCGAAGATCCCGCGCGCGAGAAGTTCTACTGCCTGTCGATGTTCCCGTACCCGAGCGGACGCCTGCACATGGGGCACGTGCGCAATTACACGCTGGGCGACGTGATCGCGCGTTTTCACCGCATGCAGGGGCGCAACGTGCTGCAGCCGATGGGCTGGGACGCCTTCGGCCTGCCGGCCGAGAACGCCGCGATCCAGAACAACACCGCGCCGGCGCGCTGGACCCACGCCAACATCGACTACATGCGCGGGCAGCTCAAGCGCCTCGGCTTCGCCTACGACTGGAGCCGCGAGCTCGCCACCTGCCAACCCGCGTATTACCGCTGGGAGCAGTGGTTCTTCACGCGTCTCTACGAGAAGGGCCTCGCGTACAAGAAAGTCTCGGCGGTGAACTGGTGCCCGAAGGACGCCACCGTGCTCGCCAACGAGCAGGTCATCGAGGGCTGCTGCTGGCGCTGCGACACGCCGGTGGAGCGGCGCGAGATCCCGCAGTGGTTCATCCGCATCACGGATTACGCCGAGGAACTGCTGAACGACCTGGACAAGCTCGAGCACTGGCCCGAGCAGGTCAAGACGATGCAGCGCAACTGGATCGGCAAGAGCCGCGGCATCGAGATGAGCTTCCCCCTGGCCACGCCGCTGGCGGGCATCACCGAGGTGCCGATCTACACCACGCGTCCCGACACCCTGCTCGGCGTGACCTATCTCGCGATCGCCGGCGAGCATCCGCTGGCGAAGGCGCTGGCCGAAGGCCGTCCGGAACTCGCGGACTTCATCGCCGAGTGCCGGCGCAGCTCCGTTGCCGAGGCCGACATGGCCACCATGGCGAAGAAGGGCCTCGATACCGGATTGAAGGCCCTCCACCCGCTCAGCGGACGCGAGGTGCCGATCTGGGTCGCGAACTTCGTGCTGATGGAGTACGGCACCGGCGCCGTGATGAGCGTGCCCGGCCACGACCAGCGCGACTGGGAGTTCGCGCGCGCCTACGGCCTGCCGATCGAGCAGGTGATCGCGCCGCTGGATCCGGCCACGCCCTGCGACCTCGCGACGGCCGCGTTCACCGAGAAGGGACGGCTGCTCAATTCCGGCGAGTTCGACGGGCTCGGGTTCGAGCAGGCCTTCGATGCGATCGCCGCGCGCCTGGCCGCGAACGGCAATGGCCGCGTGACGTTGAACTACCGCCTGCGCGACTGGGGCGTGTCGCGCCAGCGCTACTGGGGCGCACCGATCCCGATGCTCTATCTCGCCGACGGCGGCGAGATCCCGGTGCCCGCGGATCGCCTGCCGGTGCTGCTGCCCGAGGACGTCGAGATGAGCGGCGTGCAGTCGCCGATCAAGGCCAATCCGGCGTGGCGCAGGAGCACGCTGGCCGGCCAGGAAGTGGAGCACGAGACCGACACCTTCGACACCTTCATGGAATCGTCGTGGTACTACGCGCGCTTCACCTGCCCCGACCTCGAGACCGCGATGCTCGACCCCGCGCGCGCGAACTACTGGCTGCCGGTCGACCAGTACATCGGCGGTATCGAGCACGCGATCCTGCACCTGCTGTACTCGCGCTTCTTCCACAAGCTGATGCGTGACGAGGGGCTGGTGACCAGCGACGAGCCGTTCACGCGGCTGCTGTGCCAGGGCATGGTGCTGAAGGACGGCGCCAAGATGTCCAAGTCCAAGGGCAACACGGTGGATCCCGAGGCGCTGATCGCGCGCTACGGCGCCGACACCGTGCGGCTGTTCATGATGTTCGCCGCGCCGCCCGAGCAGACACTGGAGTGGTCCGACGAGGGTGTCGCCGGCGCCAGCCGCTTCCTCAAGCGGTTGTGGAAGGCTGTTCACGCGCACCTGGCCGAGGGCAAGGTGGCGGGCGATATCGATGTCGCCGCACTCGACGACGAACAGCGCGCACTGCGCTGCAAGACCCACGAGACCATCGCGAAGGTCAGCGACGACTATGGGCGCCGCCAGACCTTCAACACCGCCATCGCGGCCGTGATGGAACTGCTCAACGAGATCGGCAGGCGCGGTGACCGCAGCTCGCCGGCGGGGCTCGCGGTGGAGCGCGAGGCGCTCGAAGCGGCGGTGCTGCTGCTGGCACCGGTGCTGGGCCACGACACGCCGGTGATCGACACACCGTGGCCGCTGGCCGATGCTAGGGCGATGCAACGCAGCCACATCGAGCTGGTGGTCCAGGTGAACGGCAAGCTGCGCGGGCGCGTGAGCGCGCCGGCTGACGCCGCGCGCGAGGAGCTCGAACGCCTGGCGCTCGCCGACGAGCACGTGCAGCGCTTCATCGACGGCAAGCCGGTGCGCAAGATCATCGTGGTGCCGGGCAAGCTCGTGAACGTCGTGCTCGGGTAGACCGCCATGC
>JAKJFB010000432.1 GCA_022705125.1 Pseudomonadota bacterium | reverse complement strand
AGGTCATAGGGCTCGCGGGCGGTGCGCACGAAGCGCCTCGCGTCGGCGGCAACCAGCCGCAGGCGCGACCGGCGCGCGGCGTCGACATCGCGCGTGAAATGCGCCGAGGCCTCGATGACCTCGGGCAGCAGTTCCACCGCGTCCACCGTCAGCATCGCATCGTTGGTGGCCGAAGACACCGTGATGCCGGTGCCCAGCCCGAGGAAGAGTGCGCGCTCGGGCGCCGGGTGCAGCAGCAGGGGCAGCAGCGCCTGGCGCCCGTCGGCGAGCAGGGTCGCGCTGCTGCCTTCCTGCTGGCGGTTGTTGATGTGCAGCGTTGCCTCGCCGCCGGCGTTCTCCACCACGCTCACGGCGCCCATGACGCCCTCGCGGTGGCTGAGCAGGCGACCGCCCGGGGGAACGTCGACGATCGTCAGCGAGGGACCCCACGCCGCCAGCGCAACGGTTGCTGCCGCCGCCGCCCACTGGGCCGGCGCGCGCCACGCGCGTCGCGACGACAGCGCCAGGTAGCCGGCGGCGACCAGCAGCAGCGCCAGCCGCGGACCGAGCGCGGGCACCAGCAGCACGCCGAACAGCAGTGGCGCGAGCGCCGCACCCAGCGTGTTGAGGCCCAGCGCACGACCGAAGCCGATGCCGGCGGCGCGCGCGCTCGTGCCGAGGTGACTGAACAGCGCGCCCATCACGACGGTGGGGAGCAGGAATGCCGCCGCGGCGATGGCGGCTTCGGCCGCGAGCGCGGCCGCCATGCTGGCGCCGAGCGCCTGCAGCACCCACGCCTTCATGGTCGCGGCGCCCGCGAGTGTCACCGTACCGAGCGCGCACGTCGCGGCCAGCGCCTGCAGCAGGCGGTCGCGCAGGCGCCGCGGGTCGCCGGCACCCGATGCGCCTCGCGCGTAGGCGGCGGCGCCGAGCGTCGTTCCCACGAGGTATACGGCCAGCAGGATCGCGAAGGTGTACACGGTGTTTTCCGCGACCTGGCTCAGCACGCGCACCACGAGCACCTCGTAGCCGATGCCGAGCAGGCCCGTTGCCGCCAGCAGCATCAGCACGCCGCGCCCCTGCGCTCGCGCCGGCGCCGGGGCGTCATCGGCGGGCTCCGCGCCGAGCCACGGCGCGGCAGCGGCGCACAGGAAGTTCATGGCGGCGCAAACGGCCGCGGTGAGCAGCAGGCCGAACGTCGGGATCAGCAGGAAAGCCGCGCCGAGCACGCCCAGCAGGGCGCCGAGGGTATTGCCTGCATACAGCGCGGCAATCGGGGCGCCGCCCCGGCGCAGGCCCGCGAGCACGCGCTCCATGGCCGGCATCGTGGCGCCCATGGGCACGGTGGCCGGAAGCAGCAGCAGGAAGGTGCCGAGGAAAGCGATGGACCAGTGCCGCGCGGCGGACGGCTCGGCGCCGATCAGCTCCAGCAGCCACCCCGTCACCGCGGGCAGCAGGAAAGCCAGCGCGATGCTCCACGTGCCGATCATCGCCTCGCAGCCGGCGTACCATCGCGCCGGCACGGTGCTGCGGTCGATGCGCGGGCCGAGCGCCAGCGAACCGAGCGCGAGTCCGCCGAAGAAGGCGGCCACCACGGCAAGCACGGCGGCGGACTCGTGGCCCAGCCACAGCGCGCTCTGCCGGGTCCACACGATCTGGTAGCCGAGCGCCGCAAAGCCCGAGGCCACCATCAGCACAAGCGCGGCGAGGTGGCGCGCATCGCGCCGGGGCGCCATGACATTCACGTTGGCGATGCCGCCTGCGACGGGAGCTGGTTGCGCGTCCACGTCAGCCGCTGAACGAGACCCGGTAGCCCCAGGAATCCAGGTGGGTCGGAATGGCGTTGAACGCCATGGTGATGCGCCGCTCGCCGGGGTTCGCCGGCACCGCGTGCATCAGGTAGCTGGGAAACAGCACGATGTCGCCGGGCTCGGGCGGCGGGCTGATCCACTTGTCGGCGTTGTAGGGGCCGGTCTGCACCGCGGCGTGGTCATTCTTGAACGCGAAATCGGTCCCGCCCGGGGACTTCATGAACACCGTGCGCGCCTCCGGATGCGTCGGCGTGAGGTAGACCACGCCGGAGATGAAACTGTTCGCGTGGTTGTGCATCGACTGGCGCCCGCCGTTGTCCAGCACGTTCACCCACATTTCCTTCAACGACCATCCCAGCCGCTCGCCGAACAGCAGCGCGCCGAAGTCCGCGAGCAGCGGCGTGATCAGCGCCGCGGCAGCGACGAGCAGCGGGCTGTCGCCGGGGCGCAGCATGGCCGTGTGCACGAGGTTGGGCGAGGAGTTGTTCGCCTGGTCGGCCGCCGCGGCGAAATGCGCGACGAGGCCCGCGACGAGCTCGCGCCCCATGGCGCCGGGCACCCGCATGAAGGGGGTGGGAAACAGTCCGATGATCTCTGCCATGAATCGGTGTCCGTATCGAAGGGCCGCGGCTGGCCAACCCGCGATTCTAGGCAGGCGAATACGACAGATTGATGAATGCGCAGTCTCGAGCCGCGTCGGCCGACGCGGCACCGGCGCCGGTGCCCGCGTCATTTTTCGTTAACGGGCCGTTCACATTCGCTTGCTACGGTGCAGTTCCGGTCAGCCATCAACGCCGGACGACAGACAACACGCCCCGCTCCAACCAGAGGAATCAGTACCATGAACCGCGGATTCAACAAGCGACAACTCGCGCTCGCCGTCGCCGCGACGATCAGCGCCAGCGCGATCGCCGCGCTGCCTGCCGCCGCCAGCCCCGGCAAGACCGGCACCTACGTCTCGGGTGACTTCCACAACCACTCCACCTGCTCGGATGGTTCCATCTCGATGCAGAAGCTGATCAAGAAGTCGACCGACACCCGCGACACGCCGTGGGGTCTCGACTGGTTCGTGCA
>JAKJFB010000431.1 GCA_022705125.1 Pseudomonadota bacterium | reverse complement strand
GCCACTGCCAGTTCACCTCGGGATGGGCGTCGATCCAGCGCTTGAGCGCGGGGAAGTAGGCCCGGCAGTACGGACACTCCAGGTCGGCGTACCCGACCACCGTGAAGCGCGCATCGGCACGGCCATACAGCCAGGGCGGGCCGGCCGGTTTCGACGCTTCGGACCCGGCGGCGGCCAGGGGCATGGACTCGGTTGCCGGATGCGGCGCGCGCAGCAGCATCCACGAGGCCACCGCAATCGTCACCACGATCAGCAGACCGATCCAGGGATGACGGCGGGCGAATGAAGGCATGCGCATCGTGTCGCTCCCGTCAGGCCAGCGAATCCAGCACCAGCGGTTCGATGCCCCGCGCACGGTCGATCTTCTCGGCCACGCGGAAGGCGGCATCCAGTTCGCTGATGCCGTGCTGCTGCATCAACTGGAAGCGTTCGGCCTTCTCTTCGGGCTCGGTCATCGCCATCGCCAGGTAGAGGCTGGGCGGCACGGCGCGGAACAGCACTTCCATCGACTTGGACAGGATGACGCCCTCGCTGAACTTGCCGGCCTCCTTGCGGGCCGAGAGCATCAGCGCCTTCTGCGAAGCGTTGAGTTCGCGGAAGCGCGCGATCTTCTCGACTTCATCGGGCGGCATCGACAGGCAGATCCACCACTCGATCATGTTGAGCATGGGCTCGGCCGCTTTCGGCAGGTCGTCCAGGTTCTGCGTGGCGAGCCAGAACCAGGCGCCGAGCTTGCGCCACATCTTGGTGATCTTGACCACGTAGGGCGCGAGCAGCGGGTTCTTGGTGATGATGTGGCCTTCGTCCGTCACGTTGATGATCGGGCGGCCCAGGAACTGGTCGCGCTCGGCGATGTTGTTGACCGTGTTGATGAGCGAGATGTAGGCAATCGAGAGCTGGGCGTTGTAGCCCTCGCGCGCGAAGGTGGCCAGGTCCACGATGGTGACGTCCGCCTCGGGCCACGGTGTGCCGGACCGGTCGAACATCTCGCCGTCCACGCCCTGGCAGAACATATCCATGGCGTCGGCCATCTCCAGCAGCCGTGCGCGCCGCATCTCCGGCAGCGTGGCGTCGCGGGCGCGCTCGCGCAGCGCCTCGCGCACGTCGCGGGTCAGTACCGTGCGCTTCTCCGCTACGCAGCGCTGGGCCGCATCGAGGATGCACTGGCGGATCAGGCTGCGGTCGGCGCGCGTCATGCGCGCTTCTTCCTTGTCCTCGCCGCCGGTGATCATCAGCCGTGCAGTGATCTCCAGTTCGCCGAGCACGTCACGCTGCTCATCGCCTTCCACGGCCATGCCGGCATCGGTCTGGTCTTCGTCGAGCGCATCAGCGTCCAGCGTCTGTACCTGGCTCGGCGTATCGACCAGGCGCCAGGCGTCGGCGAACGGAGCCAGACTGACGCCCGCGCCGGGCGCGAGCTTCACCCGATGCACGGTGAGACCCAGCCGTGCGGCGAAGTCGCCGAACAGGCCGAAGCTGTTGCCCGCCTCGACGATGAACAGGCGCGGCCGATAGATCGCCGTCACCTGATTCAGGATGTTGTTGAGCGTCGCGCTCTTGCCCGAACCCGTGGGGCCGAACAGGAACAGATGCGCGTTCATCTGCCGGTCGAGGCGGTTCAACGGATCGAAGGTGATCGGCCCGCCGCCGCGGTTGAAGAACGTGATGCCCGGATGCCCCGTGCCCTGGCTGCGGCCCCAGACCGGCGCCAGGTTCGCCGCATGTTGCGCGAACATGAGCTGGGTGTACCACTGGCGCTTGTCGGCAGCCGGATCGAACACGCACGGCAGCCAGCGCAGATAGCTGTTCAGCGGCGCCACCTCGTCTTCCTCGCGCACCGGCTGCAGGCCGGCGTTGAGCATCACGTTGACGAGCTGCAGGCCGCGCGCATCGAGCTGGGCCAGGTCGCGGCCGCGCAGGTAGAACGCCAGCGCGCCGCGGTAGAGCTTGTGCGCACTGCCGATCAGGCCGCGCGCCTGCTGCACGTCCTGCCGGGTCTGCTCCGAGGCCAGGGTCTCGCCGACGGCCTTCCTGGCGAGGTGGTTGAGGTGTGCCTCCAGCACGTCCTGGGGCGTGGCGACCAGCGTCAGGCACATCACCGTGTCCTCGGGCATCTGGTCGAACAGCGCGTTCATGGCATCGCCGCCCTTGCGCGTCTCGCCCGTCAGATGGCCCGTCACGGGTGGCGTGCGCAGGCGATCCATCACGATCACCCGATGCGGCATGCCGTCGAAGAACCACAGGCCGTTGGGCACGTCCGAGCGTGGCTGGCCGAAGAACAGGCGCTGCGCGAAGTCGGTGCCGCTGGCGAGTTCGATCTCGCCCTCCTCCCGCTCTTCCGGGTAGCGGGTCAGCGCGTAGAAGCGTTCCCGATCTTCGGCAGTGGCGCCGAGCAAGGTCGGATTCGGGTTGAACCAGCGCAGCAGCCAGGCGTGGATGTCCGCCGCGCCGAGACGCCGGGCTTTCACGCCGGCATTCGCCAGCCCGCCGACGAGGCGGTCGCAGATCGTGGTCAGCGCCTGCTCGGGCGACTGGCCGCGCCGCGAGGCCGGGGCGGCGGACGTGCGGCGGTAGACCACCATGCGCACGCGCCGGACCTGGCCGCGCCACGGCAGGCGCGTCACCGTGGTGTCCTCGAACAGGCCACCCGGCTTGGCGATGGCCCGCAGGTGATGGGCGAAGAAGCGCAGGTAGAAGTCGCTGAACGCGCTGCCCTGCGCACGCGGCTGCAGATAGTTCGCCAGGGAGCGCAGATAGTTGTCCCAGTCGGCCTCGTCCTGGGCGTAGAGCTGCACCACCCAAGGGTTGTCGTCCAACTCGTCGAAGGAGTCCTGCAGGGCGTTCTCCAGCGCATCGCGCGCCTGCCATAGCCAGGCCATCTC
>JAKJFB010000430.1 GCA_022705125.1 Pseudomonadota bacterium | reverse complement strand
TGCCGATGCACCATGAATACCGTCCACGCGCCACCGCCGAGCGCAAGATACGCACAGCCCGCGAGCACGGCGTCGAACTGCGGCAGGAGCGCCACGATCTGCTGGGAGAGGATCCCCGCACCCTCGTAGTGCCGCGTCATCAACCCGCCCCAGGCTGCGCTCGCCCCCGTCACAGCCAGCGCCGCCAGCAGCGACAGGCGGCCCGCCCCGACCGAGATGCGGCGGAAGAAGTACCAGCCTCCAGCCAGTCCGGCCCCGGCCAGCGACGGCAAGAGGCCGCGTGCGAGCACATGGCCGTCCACGTCCCACTGCTCGAAGGCCGCGCGCAGCGCCTCCAGTTCGCCTCCGCTCACGAGGTTGGCAAGCATCGCGAGGAAGGGCTTGTATTCCTCCGGACGTGGCGCGCCGCTCGCCGCCGCAGCGGACGCGAGCAGCAACTGCACCACGGCGACAGCGGCTGCGCCCAGGAAGCAGAGCTGTGCCAGCCACAGGCCCAGGCCAGCGGACGAACGCGCACCCCCCTGCCGCAGGCTCGCGCCGGCACCGCGACCGGAAAACGCTGCGACGAGGGCGAGCACCAGCAACGCGCTGCCGAGCGCACCATGTGCCACCCAGGACTCGGCCCCCACGTAGCGGTGCGAGCTCGCCAGCACCGGATTGCGCGTCACCGCCATCACGCAGGGCACCGCCGCAGCGGCCAGCACGGCGGCCAGCGGCATCATGCGCCAGTGCCTGCGGCCCACGCCCCAGCCGTTGATCCCGTGCAGGTGCGCCCCCAGCAGGCACCACAGGACGAACACCGCGGTCTGGACCGGATCCCAGTGCCACACCTGGCCATACATCGCATCCTCGAAGGCCCACAGCATGCCGAATCCGATCCCTGCGGTGAGCAGCAGCCAGGCCCTCCGCGCATGCATGCGCGCGCGCGCCGGCCACTTGCCCTGCCCGCCGCGCAGGGCGTCGAGCGCAGGCCCGGCGAGTGCCAGCACCCAGGCGTAGGCGGCAATCACCAGCGGGGCGTGGAACAGCATCCAGGGTTTCATCAGGTGCGCGTTCATGCCCTGCGAGGGCGACTGTGCCAGCCAGTCGGCGGGCGTTGCGGCGAAGGGAGCCAACCACAGGACGACCGCGCCATAGGCGGCGACGATCGCAGCCGCCACCGAGCGACGCCCGCTGTCCAGTCCGGCGCGGGCACCACTCGCCGCCAGGCTCGCGCAGCAGGCCACCAGCAGCAGCGTGGTGCCTTCATCGCCGCCCCACAGGTTGGCGATCTTCAGGTGCAGCGGCAGCGCTGTGCTGCTGTACAGCCAGACGTAGCGCAGCGCGAAATGGTCGACTGCGAAGTGCCAGCCCAGGGCGAGCGTGCAACTCCAAAGCAGCGCCGCCGACAGGGCGAGCGCACTCGCGCGCCCCGTCGATCTGCACGCCGCATACGCCCCCAGCGCCGCTGCGGCGGCGAGGACGAACGCCCCCAGCTCCGCCCGGCATGCCAAGGCGATGGTCGCGGCGGCGACCAGCATCCAGACCGCCAGGTCACGACGTGGCGCGCTCACTTCAGCATGCCTCCGCCCGCAGCACTTCGGGGTAGTAGCACATGTGGCCGGTGGCGCAATGCGCCTCGGACGGCCGCAGGCGGGTGGCGAACGCGCGCACCGCGGCGGCATCCGCCCCTGCGCAGACCCGGTCGAGCACGGACCTCACCATGCGCACGCTCGCCAGTTTGCGCGCCGTCGGCGCCTCGCGCCCGGCGATCTTGACCGCGGCCACCCGTCCGCGCCTGAGCGCGGGCAGCGCGCACAGCCCGCATGGTCCGAAGGGCAAGCCTTCGGGCGTGGTGCTGAAGCCGCAGGAAAAGCGGTACCACAGCCAGCGCTCGTAGGCCTCGTCGTTCTCCTGCAAGCGTGCGGCGAGGCGTGCCGACAGCTCCCCGCCGTCGCGCCGACGATGGCGGAAGCGGTAGCGGTCGAGGCAGATCGGCCCGCCCAGTTGCCCCGGGAGGTGGATCGTGTGGCAGGCGCCCTCCTCGAAGATGCAGCCATCATTGAGCACGAAGGCTTCGATCTCGATGTCCGGCACCTCTTCGGCAATGGCGGTGGCTTCGGCGAGGGTCACGTCGCGCGGCAGGATCAGCCGGCGCGCACCGAGGGCTTGGCACAGCCGCGCCGCCGCCGCGTTGCGGCAGGTCGCCACCGAACTGACGTGCACGCGCAGCGCCGGGAAACGCGTCGCCAGGCGCTCCACCAGGCCCAGGTCGCTGACGATCAGGGCATCGCCACCGAGGTCCGCAAAGCGCCCGGCGATCTCTTCCGCGGCCTCGATCTGCGCTGCAGCGTAGTGCTGGGCATTGAGCACCAGCGACAGCGCGGCAGCGTGGGCATGCGCGCTCCGCACCGCCTCCGCCAGGTCTGCATAGCTCGCAAGATTGCCCGACGGCCGGCGATTGGCGCTGATCGACTGGAAGCGTCCGCGCCAGTCGGGCGGCACCAGGCCGCAATACAGCTCGGTGGCGCCGGCCTCGGCGAGCACTGCAACCTCGGCGACGCGCGAAACAGGCGCGACGATTCTCACCGCCGCAAGGCCTGCGCCATCGCGTCCGAATGGCGGCTGAACAAGGTGTTGCCGAGCTGGATCGTCCGGCAGGCATCGTCCCGTCCCGGGCGTGAGGCCTCGGCGGCAAGGCGCAGGCACTCCTTGCGGCAGCGGCGTCCGACGGCGAAGCGCTCCGGCCCCTTCATGGAAAGCCCACCCGCCCGGCACATGCGGCCCTTGGCCACATAGACGCAGGGCAGATGCACGCCGGCGGGGAGCGGCAGCCCCTCGAGCGCCCCATCGTCGGCAAAGACCGGCATGTCGAGCTCGAGGCGGAGGATGCCGAGGCGCTCGAACAGTGCGCGCA
>JAKJFB010000042.1 GCA_022705125.1 Pseudomonadota bacterium | reverse complement strand
ACCTTCACCGACATGGGGCGCACGTCGCCGTTGTCCAGCACCTTGCCGCCGCCCACTGCCAGGACTTCGCCCTGGGTCGGCTTTTCCTTGGCGGAGCCCGGCAGCACGATGCCGCCTGCGGACACTGCTTCCTCTTCCTTGCGCTTCACAACGACGCGGTCGTACAGCGGACGGATCTTCATCGCTTTTCTCCCAATATATGGTTTGTGGTTACAAACACCCGAATTCAGTCGAGGTGGGCCATCCGGCCCCGCCCTGTTAGCACTCTCCCTCGGGGAGTGCCAATCATAGGCCGGAAACTCTTCGCGTCAAGCCGCATGAGCGGACGTCTAGGAGCTTCGCGAAGGCTGATATGGGGCCATCGGGCCGGGCTTCAAGGGGCGGCAGCGCAGTTTTTTGACGCCAAGGGTGACCCGCGAGCCGCTTTGCGGTGACAATCCGCCCCACAATCCTCACCAGGCAACACTTCCAGGAGCATCGAGATGGACATCAAGGGCAAGACGATCGTGATCACCGGCGGCGGACAGGGCCTCGGCCGGGCCATGGCCGTGTACCTGGCCGGCAGCGGGGCCTGCCTGGCATTGATCGACCTGAACGCCGAGAAGCTGGCCGAGACCGCCGCGCTCTGCCGCGCCGCCGGCGGCAGCGCGCACACCTACCTGGCCAACGTCGCCCGCGAGGAGGAGGTCATCGCCACCTTCGAGCGCATCGTTGCCGACACCGGCGCCGTGCACGGCCTGATCAACAACGCCGGCATCCTGCGCGACGGGCTGATGCTCAAAGCCAGGGACGGCAAGATCGAGAAGCGTCTGTCGCTGGCCGAGTGGCAGGCGGTGATCGACGTGAACCTGACCGGCGTGTTCCTGTGCGGGCGCGAGGCGGCCACGAAGATGATCGAGCAGGGCAATCCCGGTGTGATCATCAACATCTCCAGCGTCTCGCGCGCCGGCAACATGGGCCAGACCAATTACTCGGCCGCCAAGGCCGGCGTGGCCGCCATGGCCGTGACCTGGGCCAAGGAACTCGCGCGCTACGGCATCCGCTGCGCGGCGATCGCCCCCGGTTTCATCGCCACCGACATGGTCGCCAGCATGAAGCCCGAAGCGCTGGAGAAAATGACCGCCGGCATCCCGCTGCGCCGCATGGGCACCCCCGAGGAGATCGCCCACACCGCGCGCTTCATCTTCGAGAACGACTACATCACCGGCCGCGTCATCGAAACCGACGGCGGCATCCGCCTGTAACTACGGGGGTTGGCGCAGCACGCGCAGCGAGAGCAGGATCGCGGGGATGCCGAGCAGGCCGGCGTAGAGGAAGAAGGCCATGTAGCCCTGCGCGTCGACCACCACGCCGGAAAAGCCGCCGATCACCTTCGCCGGCAGCGTCATCAACGAGCTGAACAGCGCGTACTGGGTGGCGGTGTAGGCCTGGTTGGTCAGGCTCGACAGGTAGGCGATGAACACCGCCGCGGCGATGCCGCCGCTCAGGTTGTCGGCGCTCACCACCACGGCCAGCAGCGCCAGGCTGGGCTCGAGCACCGCGAGCCCCGCGAACAGCAGGTTGGTGAGCGCCACCAGCACCGCGCCCAGCACCAGCGGCCGCGCGATGCCGAAGCGCACCACCAGCACGCCACCCAGCGCCGCGCCCGCGATGGTCATGAAGAAGCCGAAGATCTTGGTGACGTCGGCGATGTCGGTCTTGCTGAAGCCGAGGTCGAGGTAGAACGGGTTGGCCATCACGCCCATCGTGATGTCGCTCAGCTTGTACAGGCTGATCAGCAGCAGGATCAGCAGCGCCTCGCGCCCGTTGCGCGCGAAGAAATCCACGAAGGGCGCGACCACCGCGTCGGACAGGAACGCCAGCGCCCGCCCGAGGGGGCCGCGGTGTGATGAGGCCCCCAGCGTCTGCTCGACGCGCAATTCCAGCGTCCGGGCCGCCGCAGCGGCCGCATGATCGGGCTCGCGCAACGCCAGCGTGGTGACGATACCGCCGGCCATCAGCACGGCCATCACCACGTAGGCCACTTCCCACGACGCGCCCTCGGCGAGGTAGAACGCGCCCGCGCCCGCCACCAGCAGCGCGATGCGATAGCCCAGCACGTAGGCCGCGGCCATCGCGCCCTGGAACTCCGGGTCCATGGCCTCGATGCGCCAGGCGTCGATCGTGATGTCCTGGGTCGCCGAACCGAAGGCCACCAGCAGCGCGAACCACGCCACCAGCGCGAGATCGGCCACCGGATCGGCCTGCGCCATGCCCAGCAGTCCGGCGGCAATCACGAGTTGCGCGGCCAGCATCCAGCTGCGACGCTTGCCCAGCCAGCGTGTCAGCAGCGGCAGCGCCACGCGGTCCACCACCGGCGCCCACAGCACCTTGATCGAATAGATGATGCCGATCCAGCTGAAGAAGCCGATCACGCTGCGCTCGACCCCGACATCGCGCTGCCAGCCCGAGAGCGTCGGCCCGATCAGCAGGAACGGCAGCCCGGCGCTGAAGCCGAGCCAGATCATCGCGAACACGCGCGGTCGCGTGTAGACCAGCAGTGCCTCGCGCCAGCTGCGCGCCGGGGCGGCGCGCGCCGGATCCTCAGTCACGGAAATTTTCGAATTGCAGCGGCACGTCGATGTCGCTCGCGCGCAGCAGCGCGATCACGTCCTGCAGGTCGTCGCGCTTCTTGCCGGTCACGCGCACCTGCTCGCCCTGGATCGCGGCCTGCACCTTGAGCCTGGCGTCCTTGACCATCTTCACGATCTTGCGGCACAGATCGGTGTCGAGCCCGTGCTGCATCGTGACGTCCTGTTTCACCACCTTGCCGGACTTCTGCACGTCGCCCGGCTTCACCGCGCGCGGGTCGATCTTGCACTTGGTCAGCGCGCCGCGAAGGATGTCGAGCATCTGCTCGAGCTGGAACTCGGCCTCGGCATGCAGCGTCACCACGCGCTCCTTGCGCTCGAAGCCGGCGTCCACGCCCTTGAAGTCGAAGCGGGTCTCGATCACGCGGCTGGCCTGGTCGACCGCGTTGGTGAAGGCGTGCAGGTCCACTTCGGACACCACGTCGAAGGACGGCATCGGAATCTCCTCTTGTCCGTGTCGGATAGGTCGGGCGCGAGCGCGGGCGCGCCGATCGTGGATAATGCCGCGATGACAGACGACGCGACCCCCTCCTCTGCGCCCGCCTGGCACGTGCTCGGCACGGGCGCCATGGCCTGCCTGTGGGCCGCCAGCCTCGCGGCCAGCGGCCACGAAGTCAGCCTGATTGCGCGCGACCGCTCGCGGCACGCAGCGTATCACGGCATAACGCTGGAATCAGCCGCCGGCGGCGAGCACTTCGAGCCGGTGCTGGAAACGCGCGAATCCGCCACCCCGATCGCACAACTGCTGGTGTGCACCAAGGCATACGACGCGCTGGATGCGCTGGCCGGCATCGCGCACCGGCTGGCACCCGAGGCCGCGGTGGTGCTGCTGCAGAACGGCATGGGATTCCACGACGAGGCGCTGAGCCTGGTTGGTGGCGCGCGCCTGTTCTGCGCGCTCAGCACCGAGGGCGCCTGGTGCCCGGCGCCGTTCCACGTGCGCCACGCGGGCCGGGGCGTCACGCTGCTCGGGCGCTACCCGCGCGGGCCGCGCGAGGAAGCGCAAGCTCTCGCGCGCGCACTGCCCACCCGGCGCCTCGAGATCCGCCCGGTCGACGACATCGAGCACGAGATGTGGCGCAAGCTCGCGGTCAACTGCACGATCAACGCGCTCACCGCCGTGCACGGCTGCCCGAACGGCGCGCTGCTGGAGCCGGGCGCTGCGGGGGATGAATTCGCGGCCCTGTGCGCCGAGACCGCGACCGTGCTCGAGGCGCTCGGCCAGCGCGCGATTGCCGCCGAGCTGCCGACCACCGCCACCGAGGTCGCGCGCCGCACCGCCGCGAACCGTTCCTCGATGCTGCAGGACGTGCAGGCCCGCCGGCGCACCGAGATCGACTACATCAACGGCTTCCTGTGCCGGCGCGCCGAGGCCGCCGGCGTGCCCTGTCCCTTCAATCGCACGCTGTGCGCGAAGGTCCACGCGCTGGAGCAGGGATACCCGTCGCCATGAATGGCGACCTGCGGGTTTGGGTGCTGGTGCTGCTGTTGTTCTGCGCCGGCGCGGTGCGGGCCGCCGAAGCGCCGCAGCGCGTGGTGTCGCTGAACCTGTGCACCGACCAGATCCTGCTCGCGCTGCTGCCGCGCGAGCGCATCGCGATGCTGAGCCAGCTGGCCGCCGATCGCACGCTGTCGTGGGCCGCGGCGCGCGCCGGGGGCATCGCGCGCTTCGACGGCTCGGTCGAGCGCATCGTGCAGCTGGACCCCGACCTGGTACTCACCGGCACACAGGCATCGCTCAGCAGCGCTGCGGTGCTGAAACGCCTCGGCTATCGCGTCGAGACCGTCGCGATGCCCGAGACCATCGCCGCCTCGCTCGCCTTCATCGAGCACACCGCGGCACTGCTCGGCGAAGCCGCGGCCGGCGCCGCATTGAGCCGTGACACGGCGCGCCGGCTCGACGCAGTGCGCAGCGCAATGGCCGGGCGCCCGCGTGAACTCGGGCTGATCTACCTGCCGAACGGGCTCAGCCCCGGCGCCGGCACGCTGAAGGACGAGCTGCTGGCGCTAGCCGGCTGGCGCAACCTCGCCAGCGAACGCGGGATCAGCGGATACGGCACCCTGCCGCTGGAGGACCTGGTGTCGCACGCCCCGCGCGCCGTGCTGTTCGACGCCGTCGACCTCGAGCACGCCTCGCTGGCGCAGCAGCTGCTGCGCCACCCCGCGCTCAGCCGCCACGTACCCTCGCGCACCGTGCCCACCGCCAGCTGGATCTGCGGCGGCCCCCAGATCGCCGAAGCCGCCGAAGCCCTCGCCCGCCTGCGCGGCAAATAAAGCCCCACCCGAGGGTCCGGCCGAAGCCGGACCCACGAGCGCCGGAACCACGAGAGTTGACGGGGCGCCAGGCAGCGGGTAAGTTGCCGCCCCTGTCGCGGACGGTGTCCAGCGGCGTCGCGCCACGAGGCGGCGGCGACGCTGGATGAAACGGGAAGTCTGGTGCAATCCCAGCGCTGCCCCCGCAACGGTAAGTGAGCATGGACCGGCACAGAGCCACTGTCGCAGACGCAGCACGCGTCGGATGGGAAGGCGCCGGCCCGGCCCCCCAAGGGTCCACTCACAAGCCCGGAGACCGGCCATCCGTGATTCACTGCGATCGAGCGGCGGGCTCGGCGGTAGTCGGCATCCTGCCCGGATCGCCGCTCCCTCCCCTCGCCCCCTCGTCGCGCTTCCATCACTCCATGGATCCGGGGAGGGACCATGAGCGTTTCCCGTCGACTGATTTCACTGGCGCTGCTGAGCGGCGCAAGCACCCTGAACGCGGCTACGGCCAACCGCATCGAACAGATCATCGTGAGCGGCGTGCGCACCGAGCAACCGGCGCTGAACAGCCCCGCGGCGGTGAGCGTGATCACGCGCGAGGACATCGAGAGGAGCGGCGCGCTGACGGTGGCCGAGGCGCTGCGCGGGCGCGCCGGCCTGCAGATCCGCGACACCATCGGCGACGGCGGACGCGGCGTGGTCGTGAGCATGCGCGGCTTCGGCGAGAACGCGCCGAACAACACGCTGGTGCTGGTCGACGGCCGGCGCCTCAACAACCCCACGCTCGCGGGCCCGGACCTCAACAGCATCGCCATCAAGGACATCGAGCGCATCGAGATCCTGCAGGGCGGCGCCGGCGTGCTGTTCGGGGACCAGGCGGTGGGCGCGTGATCAACGTGATCACGCGCACGCCCGACAAGGCCGCGCTCGCGCTCGAGGCCGGTGGCGGGACGCACAACGCCGCGCGCTATGCCGCCAGCGCCAGCCAGCGCTTCGCCAACGGCGTCGGCGTGCGCCTGAGCGCCGAGCAGCGCGAGAGCGACAACTACCGCGACAACAACGCCACCGAGTACACCAACGCGCTCGGCCTGCTCGAATACAACTGGAAAGACGGCCGCGTGTTCGCCGAACTGCAGCAGATCGACGACAACCTCGAGCTCCCCGGCGCGCTACCCGAGGCGCTCGCGCGCCAGGACCGCCGCCAGAGCCTGGACTGGTACGCGCGGGATTTCGCGGACCTGCAGACCACCACCTGGCGCCTCGGCGGGCGTTATGCGCTGACCCCGGTGTGGTCGGCGGAAATGGAAGTCACCGAGCGAGAGAACGACGGCGACGGCTACCAGTCCGCGCCCAACACCACCGAGATGCAGGTCGCCAGCGTGAACCCGCGCCTGGTCGGACGCTTCGAGCGCCCGGCCGGCACCGCCACGCTGACGCTGGGTTTCGACGCCACCGACAGCGAGTACCTGCTCGACATCCCGGAGTTCTCCTTCCAGACCGACTTCGAGCAGGAGCAGCGCGACAGCTACGCGCAGCTCGTGTATCCGCTCACCGAAACCGTGCAGGTCTCGGCCGGCGCACGCCGCTCGGAGGTCGATGACGACAACCGCGGCAACGACATGCAGAACGGCGACGGCGCCACGGTGACCACGGCATCCATCGCCTGGTATTTCCGCCCCGAAATGCGCCTGCTGTTGCGCCGCGACGAAGTGCTACGCTACGCCAGCGTGGACGAGAACGGCTACACGCTGCCCGGCGTCGCGTTCCTCGAACCGCAGACCGGCGCCTCGTGGGAGGGCGGCCTCGAGTGGTTCGACCCGCGCTTCAACGGCCGCGCGATGCTGTTCGACCTGGAACTCGACGACGAGATCCTCTACGACCCCAGCGCGCTCGGAAGCCTGGCCGAGTTCGGCATCTTCGGCGCGAACATCAACCTCGACTCCTCGCGCCGGCGCGGCGCGCTGCTCGAGTGGCGCTGGCAGGCGCTGGAGCGCCTGAGCCTGGGCGGCAGCTACACCTGGACCGACGCCGAGATCACCGCCGGCACCTTCGACGGCAACGAAGTGCCCTACGTGGCCGAACACGTGGGCGCGCTCAACACGACCTGGGACTTCGGCAGGGGCGTCAGCGCCTTCGTCGAATACGCGTACAACGGTTCGCGCTACGCGCTGGGCGACGACGCCAACGCCTACAGCCGCATCGATGCCGAGGGCGTGCTGAACATGGCGCTGCGCTGGGCCTCGGGGCACTGGAACGCGACGCTACGCGCGAACAACCTCAACGATGAGGAGTACGATTCGCTGACCAGCGTGTTGTACGGCGAGCGCAGCGTCTACCCGGCCCCCGAGCGAACCCTGTACCTTACGTTGGGTTACACGCTCTGACCCCGTGGGTCCGGCTAGCGTGGGTCCGGATTCATCCGGACATTGTTTCGCCGCCGCTGCACGTCCGCATGAATGCGGACCCACGCACGGCCCGTAGGTCCGGATTCATCCGGACATTTCTCTTCTTGTCCGCATGAATGCGGACCCACGGACGAAGTGAGGGACAACGATGGGACACCGCCTCTCGAAGATCTACACCCGCACCGGCGATGACGGCACCACGGGGCTTTCCGACGGCAGCCGCGTGCGCAAGGACTGCGCGCGCATGCAAACCATCGGCGCCATCGACGAGACCAACTCGCTGCTCGGCCTGCTGATCGCGGAACTGGAAGCACAGGATCCGCTGGCGGCGGTGTTCACCGCGATCCAGCACGATTTGTTCGACCTCGGCGGCGAATTGTCGATCCCGGGTGCCGCGATGGTCGGCGCCGGACGCGTGACCTGGCTCGAGGAGCGCACCGACGAACTGAACGCCGAGCTGCCCCCGCTGAAGAACTTCATCCTGCCCGGCGGCTCGCGCGCCGCCGCCACCTGCCACCTCGCGCGCACCGTGTGCCGGCGCGCCGAGCGCGAGATGGTCGGCCTGGCCACGACGGAATCGGTGAACGCCGACGGCGCACATTTCCTGAACCGGCTCTCGGACCTGCTGTTCGTGGCCGCGCGCGTGATCGCGCGGCGCAACGGCGGGCAGGAAGTGCTATGGCAGCAGCGGAAATAGCCAGGCCGCGCCCCTGACCCCGCTGGAATCGCCATAGCGCGCCGGCACCAGCGCCGTGCGCACCACGTCGGAAAAGACCTGCGCGCCCCAGCGCGCCGGCACCTCGTCGTAAAGCCGTTCGATATTGCTGAGCCCGCCGCCGAGCACGATCACGTGCGGGTCCAGCACGTTGATCACCTGCGCCAGCGCGAAGGCGAGTTGGTCTACGTAGAGATCCAGCGCGGCGCATGCGGCAGGATCGCCGCGTGCGGCCAGTGTGGCCACCGCGGCAGCACCGGCGGGTTGTCCGGATGAATCCGGATCTACAGCCAGAGCATGAGCCCGAGCTCGAAGCGGTGGCTGAGCAGCGCGTTGTGCGGGTAGATGCGCAGACGCATCTCCTGCAGGCCGGAATTCAGCGCGTGGAAATCGGCCGCGAAAATCCGCTCTTCGCCGCTGTCGGTCAGCGGTTCCAGTTGCACGCGCTGCGCGCTGGCACCCTCGGATTCCGGTGCCGGATCCACCAGGCATTCGACAACCACGTCCGAGGCCTGCAGGCCGTTCAGTGCCACGCGCACGCGCAACTGCACCGCCTCGTCGTGGTGTACCGCGCCGGGCGGCTCGTTCTCCAGCGTGATGCGCACGCCGGGCCAGCGCGAGCGCACGCGCGCCTTCCACTGCGCGAGCTCGCGCGCGCCGGCGCCGTCGTCGGCGCTCAGGCGCCGGTGCTGTTCGCGCGCCGGGCAGTACAGCCGCGTCACGTAGTCCATCACCATGCGCAGCGAGTTGAAGCGCGGGATGATGGATTTCATCGAGGCCTTGGCCAGCGCGACCCATCCCGAGGAAAAGCCGTGGCCGTTGCGGGCGAAGTAGAGCGGCAGCACCTCGTGCTCGATCAGGTCCAGCAGGTCCTTGGCCTCGTCGCGGTTGCGCTGCTCGATGTCGAGCCGCGGCTCGCGCGGCACGATGCCCCAGCCGTTCTTGCCGTTGAAACCCTCGCCCCACCAGCCGTCGAGCACGCTCAGGTTCACCACGCCGTTCATCGCGGCCTTCTGGCCCGAGGTCCCGCTCGCCTCGAGCGGGTATTCCGGCGTGTTCAGCCACAGGTCCACGCCGGAGACCAGTTGCCGCGCGAGGCGGATGTCATAACCCTCGAGCACGATGATGCGCCCCTGGAACTCGGGGCGCTGGGAGAACTCGTGGATCACCTTGATCAGGTGCTGTCCCGGCGCGTCGCTGGGGTGCGCCTTGCCGGCGAACACGATCACGGTGGGGCGCTCGGGGTCGTTCAGCAGCCGCGCGAGTCGCGCCGGGTCGGAGAACAGCAGCGTGGCGCGCTTGTAGGTGGCGAAGCGCCGCGCGAAGCCCATGACCAGCGTGTCGGCGTCGGGCTTGGCGATGAGGTGCGTGACGCGCGCGATCGTGGCCTCGCTCTCGCCGTTGCGCCGGTACTGCTGCACCACGCGGTGGTGCAGTTCCTGCAGCAGCCATTCCTTGAGCTGCTTGCGCACGCTCCAGAACTGGTAGTCGGGGATCTGCTCGATGCGATCCCAGTAATCGGGATTGAGCAGTTCGTCGTGCCACTCGTCGAAGCGCATGTCGAACAGGTTGTACCACTCGCTGGCGAGAAACGTCTTGAGGTGCACGCCGTTGGTGACGTGCGTCATCGGGTTCTCCCCGGGCGGTATCTGCGGCCACACCGCGCGTTCCATGACCGAGGCCACCTCGCCGTGGATGCGCGAGACGCCGTTGTGGAAACGCGAGCCCTTCAGTGCCAGCGTGGTCATGTTGAAGCTGCCGTTGGGCTCCGGGACGCTGCCGAGCGCGAGCAGTTCGTGCATCGGGACACCGAGGCTCTCGGCGAATCCGCGGAAGTAGGCCTCGAACAGCGGGGTATCGAAGATGTCGTGTCCGGCAGGCACGGGGGTGTGCGTGGTGAACACGGTGCCCGCGGCGACGATCTCCAGCGCGCTTGCCAGCGTGTGGCCCTGCTGCACGTACTCGCGGCAGCGCTCGAGCACCAGGAAGGCCGCGTGGCCCTCGTTGATGTGCCATGCGGTGGGCTTCAGGCCGAGGCGGCGCAGCACGCGCGTGCCGCCGATGCCGAGCACGATCTCCTGCTCCAGGCGCATCTCGCGACCGCCGCCGTAGAGCTGGCGCGTGATGCGACGGTCCGCCTCGCTGTTCTCGGCGACATCGGTGTCGAGCAGGTAGAGGCGGATATGGCCGATGCGCGCCTCCCAGACGTGCACCCCGACGCTGCGTCCCGGGAAATCGAGGTCGATGCGCAGCCGCTCGCCGTCGAGGTTCACCGGCTGGATCGGCATGTCGCGGAAATCCGAGGGCACGATCTGCGAGATCTGGTTGCCGTGGCCGTCGATGGTCTGGGTGAAGTAGCCGTTGTGATACAGCAGGCCGACGCCGACGAAGGGGATGCCGAGGTCGCTGGCAGCCTTGCAGTGGTCGCCGGCGAGGATGCCGAGGCCGCCGGAGTAGATCGGGAAGCTCTCGTGCAGCCCGAACTCGGCGCAGAAATACGCGACGAGGTCTTCGTCCGGATCCAGGAATTCCCGGCACTCGGGCCGCTGGTCGCGCTCCATGTAGGCATCGAAGCTGCTCAGGACGCGCCGGTATTCCTCGAGGTAGCCGCGGTCCTCGGCAGCCTCGTCGAGAATGGCCTGCGCCACGCGGCGCAGGAACACGCGCGGATTGGAGCCGCACGCGGCCCATAGCGCGCGGTCCAGGCGAGCGAACAGGCCGCGCACGCGCCGGTCCCAGCTGTAGACCAGGTTGTTCGCGAGCTCATCGAGCCGCGCCAGCTGCGCCGGGATGCGGGGCTGGACCTCCAGGGTGAAACGACTGCCTGCCATGGATCGGGGTGCTCTCGGAAATTGCGGGGCCAGTATATAGGCGCCGCTGCCGCCCTATGGCGGTTGCGGACGAGGAATGTCAGTTTTACGCAGCAGGAATCACGCCAGATGCCTCGGTGATGGCGTCGCGGTAGAGCTGCTCGTAGGCGCGCGCGCTGTGGCGCCACGAGAAATCGCCTCGCATGCCCGTGAGTTGCAGTCGTGTCCACAGCGGCGCATCGGCCCGTGCCGCCAGTGCGCGCCGCGCCGCCCCGATCAGCGCCGCGGCATCGCCGCCGCTGAAGCTGAAGCCGTTGGCGCTCCCCTCGGCGAGCGTTTGCGCCGTGGCGTCGACGATGGTGTCGGCGAGGCCGCCGACGTTGCGCACCACCGGCACCGTGCCGTAGCGCAGGCTGTACATCTGGTTGAGCCCGCATGGCTCGAAGCGCGAGGGCATCAGGAAGATGTCGGCACCGGCTTCGATGCGATGCGCCAGCGCCTCGTCGTAGCCGATGCGCAGCGCGAAGCGCCCGGGATGCGCGTCGGCGAGCGCCGCGAGCGCCGTCTCGTAGGCCGCATCACCACTGCCGAGCATCACGACCTGCGCCGGGTGTTCCAGCAGCACGGGCAGCGCCTGCAGCAGCAGGTCGATGCCCTTCTGCTCGGCGAGGCGGCCGATGAACGCGAACAGCGGTGTGGCGGGATCGGTGTCGAGGCCCGTTTCGGCCTGCAGCGCGATCTTGTTCTGTCGCTTGCGCGCCAGCGTGGTCGCGCCGTAGTTGAGGGCGAGCGCCGGGTCGCGCGAGGGATTCCACGCCGTGGTGTCGATGCCGTTCAGGATCCCGCTCAGCACCGGCGCGCGGTGGCGCAGCAGCCCGTCGAGTCCGTGGCCGAATTCCGCGCCCTGGATCTCGCGCGCGTAGCTGGGGCTCACCGTGGTCACACGGTCGGCGAACACGATGCCACCCTTGATGAAGCTCAGCTGCCCATGGAACTCCAGCGCATCCGGGTGCCAGTAATCCGGCGCGATGCCCAGGCGCATGAATTCCTCGCGGGGGAACAGGCCCTGGTAGGCGAGGTTGTGGATCGTGAAGACCAGTGCCGGCCGCGGGTGGCGCGCGTGCAGCAGCAACGGCACCAGGGCGCTCTGCCAGTCGTTGCAGTGCACCACTTCGGGGCGCCAGCCCAGCCCGAATGCATCCTCGGCGAGCAGCGCGCCGACGCGGCACAGCAGCATGAAGCGCTCGGCGTTGTCGGCCCAGGCGAGGCCGCCGGCATCGTGGTAGGGGTTGCCGGGACGGTCGAACAGCTCCGGGCAGTCGAGCAGCCACACCTTGTTGCGGCTGCCGGGCAGCCGCGTCTGGAGCAGGCGCACATGGCGCCCGTCCACGTCGCGCGTGGCGGCGAGCTTCACGCCCAGCGGACCGGCCGCCGCGAGCGCGTCGCGGTAGGCCGGCATCAGCAGCGTCACCTGGTGGCCCAGCGATTGCAGCGCGCGCGGCAGGCTGGCCGAGACATCGGCGAGCCCGCCGGTCTTCATCAGCGGGTGCGCCTCGGAGGTGACGAACAGCACGCGCATCGTCTCAACCCCCCT
>JAKJFB010000429.1 GCA_022705125.1 Pseudomonadota bacterium | reverse complement strand
GGTGGAGGGCGCGACGCTGCAACTGCTGTTGCAGCAGGAGCACGAGATCCTGTACCAGCCGCAGTGCGACGAGCGCATCGCCGCGGCGCTGGCGAGCCGCTTCGGGCACGCGGTGACCGTGCGCGTGCGCCCGGCGCGGGTCGAGGGCGAGACGCCGGCGGAGCGCGCCGCGCGCCTCGCCGCCGAGCGCCAGCAGCAGGCGGTCGCCGCGATCGAAGCCGACGCCAACGTGCGCATGTTGATGGAGAATTTTTCCGGGAAACTGCACCGCGACTCGATCACGGTGCCGGAGCCCGCAGACACCGGGAGGGAAGGGGCGTGAAAGGCCTGAACGATTTGCTGAAGCAGGCGCAGCAGCTGCAGGAGCAGGTGAAGCATGCGCAGGAGGACATCGCGCGCCAGGAAGTGCAGGGCGAGGCCGGCGGCGGCCTGGTGCGCGTCACGATGACGGGGCGTCACGACGTGCGCCGGGTGCATATCGAGCCTTCGCTGCTCGGCGAGGATCGCGAAGTGATCGAGGACCTCGTCGCGGCGGCGGTCAACGACGCGGTGCGCCGCGTCGAGGCGCTGCAGAGAGAGAAGCTGGCAGGCGCGGCGGGCGGGCTGTCGCTGCCCGAAGGCTTCAAGCTGCCGTTCTGAGCACGGGGATTCGAGGCGATGCGATTCGGTCCGTTGATCGACCAGCTGATGGAGGCCTTCCAGTGCCTGCCCGGCGTGGGTCCGAAGTCCGCGCAGCGCATGACGCTGCACCTGCTCGAGCGTGACCGCGCCGGTGGCGAGCTCCTGGCCCAGGCGCTGGAACGGGCGCTGGCGCGCGTGGGCCGCTGTGCGCGCTGCCGCAATCTCAGCGAGGCGCAATTGTGCCCGATCTGCGCCAGCGATCGGCGCGACCGCGGCGTGCTGTGCGTCGTCGAGACGCCGGCCGATGTGCTGGCGGTGGAGCAGGCCGGCGGTTACGCCGGGCTCTATTTCGTGCTGCTGGGGAGGTTGTCGCCGATCGATGGCATCGGGCCGGCCGAGCTCGGGCTCGACCTGCTGGCGCAGCGCGTCAGGGACGAGGGCGTGAAGGAAGTGATCCTCGCCACCAACCCCACGGTGGAGGGCGAGGCAACCGCCTATTTCATCACCGAGCAGCTGCGCGGAGCCGGGGTCGCGGTGTCGCGCATAGCGCACGGCGTGCCGCTCGGTGGCGAACTCGAATATGTCGATGGCGGCACGCTGCAGCACGCCTTCCAGGGACGCAAGCCGGTATGAGTTCAGGCATCGTGGAAACCTTCAACGGCATGCCCGTGCACTTCATCGACGCGCAGGACGCACTCGAGACTGCGGCCGCGCGTTGGCTGCGCCGGGAGGTGGTGGCGCTGGACACCGAGTTCATGCGCGTGCGCACCTTCCACGCGCAGGCGGCGCTGTTCCAGGTCTGCGACGGTGAAGCCTGCTACCTGGTCGATCCGCTCGCCGTCGCTGACCTGGCGCCGCTGGCGCGCCTGCTCGATGCGCGCGACGTGCTCAAGGTCATGCATTCCTGCTCCGAGGACCTCGAGGTCTGCGAGCGCCACCTCGGCGCGCTGCCCGAACCGCTGGTCGACACGCAGATCGTCGCGGCATTCTGCGGTTACCCGCTGTCGGTCGGTTACCAGAAGATGCTCGCCACGGAATTCGACGTGCACCTCGGCAAGTCCGAGACGCGCACAGACTGGCTGCAGCGGCCGCTGTCGCCAGCCCAGATCCACTACGCCGCCGAGGACGTTGCCTTCCTGCCCGCGCTGTGGCGCGTGCTCGCGCAGTGCCTGGCGGGCAAGCCGGCCGGCGACTGGGCGCGCGAGGAATGCGCCGCGACCGTGGCCCGCTTCCGCGCGCGCACCGGCGCGGACTGGCGCGCGCTCGGTGGTGCCTGGCGGCTGGACCGGCGCGGGCTCGCCGTGCTGAGCGCGCTGCATGCGTGGCGCGAGGAGACCGTGCGCACGCGCGACCTGCCGCGCAGCTGGCTGGTGCCGGACGCGGCGCTGCTGCGGCTGGCGGAACTGCGGCCGCAGCGCGAGGAACAGCTCGGCGCGGTCGAGGACCTGCCCGAGGGCGTGCGGCGTCGCTACGGGCGCGCAATCATCGAGCAGGTCGCCACGGCGCTCGCGCTCGAGGCCGGGGAGTTGCCGCCGGCATTGCCGCCGCCGCTGGATACCGCGCAGGGGCGCCGGCTGAAGGCGCTGCGCGCGCACGCGATCACGCGTGGCGAGGCGCTGGGTGTCGCGCCCGAGATGCTGGCGCGGCGACGTGATTTCGAGGAACTGCTGCGTTGGTGCGACGCTGGCGAGGGCGCGCAGCTCCCCGCCGTGCTCGGCGGCTGGCGGCGCGAGGTGATCGGCGAGGAACTGCTCGCGCTGGCGCGCAAGGGGGCGGCATGAAATCCATCTGCGCGGTGTACCGTTCGCGCCGCAATCCGGACACCTATCTCTACGTCGATCACCACGAGGGCCTGAGCCGTGTGCCCGAGGCCCTGCAGCGCGAGCTCGGCGGCACCGAGCGCGCGATGACGCTGGTGCTGACGCCGCAGCGGCGCCTGGCGCGCACCAGCGCGGCCGAGGTCCTGCGCGCCATCCGTGAACAGGGCTATTATCTGCAGATGCCGCCATTGCCGGAGGGGCTGCGGGTGCAGGGCAGGGACGCGACATGATGAACGCATCCGACTACGCGCTCGCGTGGTCGCTCTACCTGCTGGCGTGCGCGGTGGTCCTGTTCACGGTGTGGGGCCTGAGCGCGCGCTTCTGGTCCTGGATCAAGGATCCGCTGCGCGCGGTGGCGGCGGTGTTGCTGCTGACGCCGGGCAGCGTGGATGCCGAGGGTAACTTCCTCGCGCCGGCGATCTTCATCGTGGCATTCGAGCTGCTCACCGTCGAGGACGGCGG
>JAKJFB010000428.1:383-2918 GCA_022705125.1 Pseudomonadota bacterium | reverse complement strand
GATGATGGGAACGCGAAACGCGTCGCCGGGCGGCTCGAACCAATACGCGCGACAGCCGATGCTGCACGACAGACGCGTGTACGGAAGAATCCTTGGCATGACCGCAACGCTGTGGCGCTGCGGCGAGCTCGCCTAGCGCAGCATCAGCAGCCCGATCAACAGCACCAGACAGACGATCAGGATCGCGAAGGCCCAGACCTGGATCAGGTACATCGTGCGCAGCCCGGCGATGGCCGTCATCAGGTGCCGGATATCGGCACCCATCGTGCTGGAAATGCGGCCGAAGCGGGTGCCGATCACGAAGGTCAGCGAGCCGATCAGGATCATCGCTGCCGACTGTCCGAAGATCACCACGCCGCCCACGCCGCGCGCAGTGAGCAGGCCAAGCAGGCCCAAGGCGCCAAAGGCGATGGTGCCGGCTCCGACGATATGCATCAGGTTGGAGAGCGAGGCGATCACCGTCTCCTGCGGGCCGGTGAACTCGTACTCGGGCGTGACACGACGCGCCGGAGGCGCAACGGTTGCGGGTTCGCGTGCGGCGTAGGGATCGTTCATGGCGGCATCCTCGGAGGCGTCGGAGCAAACAACGCAGCAAGAGGCGCCGGGGGGACATGCCCGTTTCAGGGCGGCTACGGGCGCCAGCGATAGCCCGCGCCGTGCACCGTGTCGATCTCGTCGAAGGCGCTGTCGATCACGATGAATTTCTTGCGCATACGCTTGATGTGCGAGGTGACGGTGGCGTCGTCGACCACGATCTGGGCTTCGCGCATCAGTTGTTCGCGCGATTTCACGTGGCCCGGATGCCGCGCCAGCGCGTGCACCATCCAGAACTCGGTGACGGTGAGCGGCACTTCCTCGCCGTTCCAGCTCACCCGCATCCGTTCCACTTCCAGGCGCAGGCCGCGCAGGGTCAGCACGGTATCGCGCGCGCTCGGCGCACGCAGCGCATCCATGCGACGGAACAGGGCCTGCACCCGCGCAGTGAGTTGCGGCAGCGAGATGTCTTTCGTCAGGTAGTCGTCCGCGCCCAGGCGCAGGCCGGAGATGATGTCGAGGTCGGAATCGCGCGCGGTCAGGAACAGGATCGGCAGCGTGGCCGAGCGTGCGCGCAACTCACGGCACAGATCGAAGCCGCCTTCGGGTTCCTCGCCCAGACCCACGTCGATCACCACCAGATCAGGCAGCTTCAGCGCGAATGCGATCTGCGCTTCGGGGCGCGAGGCGAAGGCAGCCACTTGCCAGCCGTAGCGCTTGAACGCATCGACGTAATTGGCGCGGATCGCGGGCTCGTCTTCGACGATGGCAATGGTGCGGGACATGCGATGGCTCAGGGCGGGAACTGGCGGCGAGCATAACCCGCGCGGTGGCGCCGGCTGCATCGCGCCCGCGAATTGCCACAAGCCATCGCCGGCTGCGCCGCATTGCGTCGCGAACCGGGCCGCTGACCCCGCGCTAATGGCCACACCCGCGAATGGTTTGCGGTCGCCGCCGTCGCCCCTTCCTGCGTCGGCGGCATCCATCCCGTCATGGATTTCAGGAGCTCCCGTGGAATCGCCCCGTGTCACCCGCAAGCCGCGCTTGTTCGTCCCGCCGCGCATGGCGCGCCAGCGCCGCCTCGGTTTCGCCTTCCTGCTGCTGGCCCTGGCGGCACGCGCCGGTGCACAGGAGGCCGAACCCGAGGGACTGCAATTCACCGTCGAGGGCGGTGGCTGGACCGACGCTGTCGCGCTTGAGACCGACGTGCAGTTCCGCATCCGCGGCCTGCTGGCGGAAGTGAGCGTTGAACAAACCTACCGCAACGACAGCGCCGAATGGCTGGAAGGTCGCTACCTGCTGCCGCTGCCGGAGAACGCGGCGGTGCATGCGCTGAACCTTCGAATCGGCGAGCGCGTCGTCGTCGGCGAAGTGCACGAGAAGGAGGAGGCGCAGGCGATCTACCAGGCCGCCGCGCAGCAGGGTCAGGTCGCGGGTCTGGTGGAGCAGAACCGGCCCAACCTGTTCCGCACTGCCGTCGCAAACATCGCGCCCGGCGCGCAAGTGCAGGTTCGGATCGGCTACTGGCAACGGGTGGACTACCGTGACGGCGAGTTCTCGATCGCGCTGCCGCTGACCCTGACGCCACGCTACGAACCCTCCTTGCTCAAACAGAACACCGTAGCCGTTGACGTGGCCGCCGAGTCGCTGCCCGCCGCCGCCGCTGCAACGACCGAGAGCAAAGGCATCGAACCGATCGTGAGCCTGCGCGCCGAACTGACGCCGGGCGTCGCGCTGCAGACCGTTACCAGTTCCACCCACGAAATCGACGTCAAGCCGCAGGACGCGAACTACGTGGTGACGCTGCGCGCTGGCGCGGCGCGTTCGGATCGCGATTTCGAGCTGCGCTGGACGCCACTACCGAACGCAGCGCCGCAGGGCGCCCTGTTCCTGGAGCGCCGTGCGGATGCCGACTATGCATTTGCGATGCTGCTGCCACCCAGCGCCAAGCTCGAAGCGCTGCCGCGCGAACTGCTGCTGGTGATCGACACCTCCGGCTCG
>JAKJFB010000428.1:0-373 GCA_022705125.1 Pseudomonadota bacterium | reverse complement strand
GGCCGGCCTGCCGATGCAGCAGGCGCAGGCGGCCCTGGTGGAAGCCCTGGCACGCCTGCGCCCCGGCGATCGCTTCAACCTGATCCAGTTCAACTCCGTCACCGAGAAATTGTTCGAACACGCGATGCCGGCGGACGAAGCGCACCTGCGCGTGGCCAGCGACTGGGTGGCCAACCTCGTCGCCACCAACGGCACCGAGATGTCGCCCGCGCTGAGCGAGGCCTTCGCGGGGGCGCCGGCGACAGGCTATGTGCGGCAAGTGGTGTTCATCACCGACGCCGCGGTCGGCAATGAAACCGGGTTGCTTGCCCAGATCGAACGCGAACGCGGCGATGCGCGCCTGTTTGCGGTCGGCATCGGGAGCGCGCCGAAC
>JAKJFB010000427.1:157-2922 GCA_022705125.1 Pseudomonadota bacterium | reverse complement strand
GTTTTCGCGCAGCGCGCCTTGGCTCGCTCGCAAATCGACGGTCTCGCGACGGCCGTCGAAAGATTCACAGGCTCTGACCCGAACCCCAGATTGCCTCCCGTAGAGAGCGCACGTTAAACAGGCCGTTGGCGAGCGTTCGCCTTCAGGCTCTTTCAGTTCCGGCACCCGCCGTCTTCCGCTTCCCAGTCTACGTCGACAGGAGGCCGATATGGAACTCACAACTCTACACAAGCGGGTGATCGCCTGTGATGTTCATCAGGCGCAGGTCACGGTGTGCGCGATTCTCGAGGAGCCTGAGGGCTCGGTGCGCATCGAGCAGCAACGCTTCGGTGCGTTCCAGCGCGATCGCCGGGCGCTGGCCGAATGGGTTGGCGCACGACGCCCGGACGTGGTGGTCATGGAGAGCACGGGCATTTACTGGAAAAGTCTCTACGCCGCCCTGGAGGCGGTGGGCATTCGTGCCGTGGTCGTCAATGCGCGTCACGTCAAGAATGTGCCGGGGCGCAAGACCGATATCGGTGATGCGCAATGGCTGGCCACGCTGGCGCGTGCCGGGCTGCTGCGCGGCTCGTTCGTGCCACCGGCGACGCTGCGCGAGCTGCGCCTGATCGCACGCCAGCGACAGAAGCTGATGGGGCAACTGGCCAGCGAGAAGAACCGCCTGCACAAGGTGCTGACCGATGGGGGCGTGCGCCTCGGTGTCGTGGTGAGCGACCTTCATGGCCAATCGGCACGGGCCATGGTCAAGGCCCTCATCCGGGGGCAGGCGCCCCACGAGGTGCTGCGCCACGCCAGTCGGCGTCTCAAGGCCACTCGCGCCGAGATTCTGGACGCCGTGCAGGGGGAGCTCACCGACAGCCATCGTTTTGTGCTCGATGAACTGATGCAGCACATCGAGGATCTCGAGGCGCGCGTTGCCCGTTTCGAGGCCCGTCTGCTCGCCGGGCTCGCCGATCAACGGCCCGTGCTGGCGCTGTTGCAAACCCTGCCAGGCGTCGATCTCATCGGCGCGGCGTTGCTGCTGGTGGAGATCGGCGCCGATATGGACGTCTTCGCCAGCGCCGATCGCCTCGCCTCCTGGGTCGGCATCTGTCCGGGCAACAACGAGTCGGCAGGCAAGCGCAAATCCGGGCGTATCCGCAAAGGCAATCCCTATGCCCGGCGCCTGCTCTGCGAGTTTGCTCATGCCGCGAGTCGTACCCCGTCGGCCTTCCAGGGCAAGTACAAGACGCTGGTCGTGCGCCGGGGCCACAAGCGGGCCATCGTCGCGCTGGCACACAAGCTGCTGCGCACGATTTTTTTCATGCTCAAACGCGGGGAGCCTTACCGCGACTCGGCCACGGACTATGAAGCGCTCGCGGTGCAACGCAACGCGCCCCGCTGGATCAAGGCACTGACTCGCTTCGGCTATATCACCCCCGCCGCCTGAGTCGGTCGCCGCGCCAGGACAGCATGATCTTCAGTGATCAGGAGTTCGGTTGGCTACAAACCCGGTTCTTTCACGTTAAATCCGGACCCACGTGTGGGTCGGCATTCATGCCGACATTCGGCATATTCACCAATTGCCACGGATGCGCAGCGCCTCGCCGCCTTGTCACAATACCCCCATGAATGATCGCAGCGAACTCACCCGCGCGAAGCGCTGGGTCGTCAAGATCGGCAGCGCGCTGCTGACCGACGGCGGCCGCGGACTGCACCGCGAGGCCATCGCCGACTGGGTCGAGCAGATGGCGGCGTTGCGCGCGCGCGGCATCGAGCTGGTGCTGGTGTCCTCGGGCTCGGTGGCCGAGGGCATGGCGCGGCTCGGCTGGAGCAGTCGCCCCTCGGAGATGCACAAGCTGCAGGCCGCCGCCGCGGTGGGGCAGATGGGGCTGGTGCAGACCTGGGAGACCTTCTTCCATCGCCACGAGCTGCGCACCGCGCAGGTGCTGCTGGTGCACGACGATCTCGCGAGTCGCCAGCGCTACCTGAATGCGCGCAGCACACTGAAGACGCTGATCGGGCTCGGTGTGGTACCGGTGATCAACGAGAACGACACCGTGGCCACCGACGAGATCCGCTTCGGCGACAACGACACGCTGGCCGCGCTGGTCGCCAACGCGATCGACGCCGACGTGCTGGTGATCCTCACCGACCAGATGGGGCTGTACGCGCGCGACCCGCGCCAGGATCCCGAGGCGCCGCTGGTGCACTACGCGGATGCCAGCGACGAGGCACTGGAATACATGGCCGGCGGCAGCGGCACGCAGCTCGGGCGCGGCGGCATGATCACCAAGGTGCGCGCGGCGCGCCTGGCGGCGCATTCCGGCGCCAATACCGTGATCGTGGGCGGGCGCGCGCACAACGTGCTGCTGCGCGTGGCCGCGGGCGAGGAGATCGGCACCTTCCTGCATACCTCGCAGCAGCCGATCGCGGCGCGCAAGCAGTGGCTCGCGGGACACCTGCAGGTGCGCGGGCGCCTGGTGCTGGACGAGGGCGCGGTGCGGGTGCTGCGCGAATCGGGCCGCAGCCTGCTGCCGGTGGGGGTGCGCGAGGTGCGAGGCGATTTCACGCGCGGGGAGCTGGTCGCCTGCGTCGGCCCTGACGGGCGCGAAGTCGCCAAGGGCTTGGTGAACTACAACGCCGACGAGGCGCGGCGCATCATGGGGTTGTCGACCCGGCGCATCCAGGAAGTGCTGGGCTACAGCGACGACGAGGAGTTGATCCATCGCGACAACCTCGTCGTGATCTGAGAGCCTGTGAATCTTTCGCCCGCCTGCTGCGCC
>JAKJFB010000427.1:0-150 GCA_022705125.1 Pseudomonadota bacterium | reverse complement strand
GCCCGCCGCTTTGCGGCTGCGCCTGCGTTGCGCTGCGCGAAAACGGCGGTCATTTGGTTCACCAAATTCCCTTGTTTTCGCGCAGCGCGCCTTGGCTCGCTCGCAAATCGACGGTCTCGCGACGGCCGTCGAAAGATTCACAGGCTCTGA
>JAKJFB010000426.1 GCA_022705125.1 Pseudomonadota bacterium | reverse complement strand
CGAGGCCGCCTTCCTCGTGGCCGAGCGCAAGCTGAACCTGCAGGAATGGCGCGCCCGGCGCTTCGAGCGCATCGCGGAGATTCCCTTCACCTCCGAGCGCAAGATGATGTCGACGCTCGCGATCGACCACGAGGACGGCGACCGCCTGCTGCTGATCAGCAAGGGCGCGCCCGACGTGCTGCTCGGGCGCTGCACCCATGCGCGGCTCGGCATGGATATCGTGCCGCTCGACGAGAGCCTGCGCGCGGCCGCGCTGGCTGCAGTGGACCGGCTCACGGCCTACCGCCCGCTCGGTCCCGGCGAGGACGCCCGGGCCGGCGAGGCGCTCGAACACGACCTGGTATTCGTGGGCACCGTGGGCATCATCGACCCGCCGCGCGAGGAGGCCGCGCCCGCGATCCGCGAGGCCCAGCGTGCCGGCATCCGCGTGATCATGATCACCGGTGATCACCCGCGCACCGCGGCGCGCATCGCGGCCGATCTCGGTATCGTGGCACCGGGCACGCCCGCGCTCAGCGGGGCGGAACTCGACGCGCTCGACGATGCCGCTTTCGCGCAGGTGGTGCGCAGCACCTCGGTGTACGCGCGCGTCGCGCCCGCCCACAAGCTGCGTATCGTCGATGCCTTGCAGGCAGACGGCAACGTGGTCGCGATGACCGGCGACGGCGTCAACGACGCTCCCGCGCTGCGCCAGGCGGGCATCGGCGTCCAGCGCCACGCTGCGCACCCGTCCCTCGTGGGCGAACACGCGCCTGATGCCGCCCTTGCGCGCATCGAACAGCACCGCGGTATCGTCGCTGAGTCCCAGCAGGGCGAGCCGTCCACCGGGTCCGAGCGCCATCGCGTTCACCTTGGCCGGCGCGGTGAAGTACGTGATCGCCCCGCCGCTGGCCGTATCCCACAGCACCAGCGTGTCGTGCGAGGCCGTCATCACCGCATCGCCTCCGGGCGCGAAGGCCACGGCCGTGATCGGCGTGCTTTCGCCGGCGCGGTGATTCCAGTTGAAGCGGCGTTGATCGGTATCCAGTTCCCACAGGCTGCCGCCGTGACGCAGCGAGCCGATCACGGCCTGGCGGCCATCGGGCGAGAGCGCGGCGCTGAACGCGCCAGGCTCGGCGACTTCGAGACTCGCCAGCGGCGCATCGCGCGATCCGCAGGCGGCCAGCCCGAGGCAGAGGGCCAGCGCGATCGCGCGGCGCAAGATCAGGCGACCGCGCGTCCGGCCATGTGCAGGCGACGGATCAGCGCGTCTTCCCAGTCGAAGCGCGATGCCAGCACCTGGCCCAGCGTCGAGAGGTCCTGCACGAGCGCGCGCCCGCTGCCGCCGTTGAAGTAGTGATCGTTGAAGTCGAGCGCGACGGCCGTGGTCGGTACGATCCTGGCGTACAGGTCGGCCGCCTCGCGGCAACGCTTCGCGCCGAAACGCTCGCCTTCGTCCAGCAGGGCGCAGTAGATCTCGAAGTGCCCGGCCGACACGTAATCGACGAGAACCTCGCAGAAGCGGTCGAGCTTCTGGCGCGCCGTGGTGCGATGCGGGCCGCTCCTGACCACGGCGCCCAGCTCGCACAGCAGGCTCAGCAGCTGCTGCCGATCCCCGAGCCAGCGCTGCAGCAGGCTGTCCACCGCGCGCCAGTGATCGCCATTGCGCGTAACTTTTCTGCCCATGCCCATCCCCTTGCTGCCATCCGGATCGATGCCCGGTCGCCGTTTGATCAAAGTGTTGTCAATCAGGAGACTAGCAATAAATTGATGACAAACAACTTTAAGTTCGGGGCATAAGGGGAAAATTCACGTTCGGGGGCGAAAGGCGCTCCATGCGGCGAGCGTCGCGATGACCGCGAAGGCCAGCAGCGTCCAGCCGGGTATGGCAACGCCGAGGAAAGCCCAATCCACCTCGGCGCAGTTGCCGTCACCGCGAAGCAGCAGCAGCAGGGCATCCTTCAGGGGAAAGGCGTCGAACATGTAAGCCAGGTCCGGCCCGCAGGCGGGCGCCTGCCCCGGGGGCAGGCTCTGAAGCCAGAGATGGCGCAACGAAAAGCCGCCGCCGACGAGGCACCACAGCGTCACCAGTGAACCGTAGACGCGGATGCCGGCGCGACGCGGGCCGTGCAGCGCCGCCACCAGCGCGGTGAGCCCCGCCAGCGTGATGAATATGCGCTGCGTCATGCACAGCGGGCACGGTTCGAGGCCTTCGGCATACTGCAGCCAGTAACCGAAGCCCATCATCAGGGCGGTGGCGATGAAGATTCCCAGGAAGACCTGGCGGGACCTGATCCAGGCGGGCAACATCCGATTCTCGACTCCATGAACGCGTGACGGGCAGTCACGCTATGTGAAGCGTCGGCGACGGTCAATCGCCGCGACGCCATCGTGTATCCTTTGTCGCTCAACCGCCGGGGATAACCGCATGTCGATCGCGCGCCGCGCCTGCCTGATGCTCCTGTGCCTGCTGCCACTGATGGCGCAGGCGAAATCCGCGGAGAAAGCCGAGGAAGGCGGACCGGATTTCGAGTACATCGAGATGCAGCCTGCCTTCGTGGTCAATTTCGGCACCTCCGGTCGCATCGGCTACCTCAAGACCGAGGTGTCGCTGCGCGTCGGCGCGGAGGCCGTCGCCGCGGTCGAGCTGCACATGCCCGCGCTGCGCCACGAGCTCATCATGCTGCTCAGCGGGCAGAGCGCCGAAGCGCTGGCCGCGCCGGAGCAGCGCGAGGCGCTGCGGCTTGCAGCACTGGAAGCCGTGCGCAGGGTGATCGCGGCGGCGGCGGCCGGCGACGCCGCGCCCGCGCAGTCCGGCGTGAAGGACCTGCTGTTCACCTCGTTCATCCTGCAGCGCTGAGAGGCGCCGCCTCAGAGCCTGTGAATCTTTCGACGGCCGTCGCGAGACCGTCGATTTGCGAGCGAGCCAAGGCGCGCTGCGCGAAAA
>JAKJFB010000425.1 GCA_022705125.1 Pseudomonadota bacterium | reverse complement strand
GCCGCCATCGCCAAGGAAGGCGGGATCAGCCGCGAGGCCGCGACCGCCGCCGGCATCGACCCGGCCGAATTCAACCGCCGCGGCTGGCGCATTGCGAAGGTATTCACCGGCAAGGGCCTGAGCCTCGAAGCAATGGCCGAGCGCCTGGCGGCGCGCGGCTACCCTGTCACCGACGCGCAAGGCTATGGCGAGAATCCCATGCTCGACGCGCTCGACCGCTCCCTGCGCGGCGAGACCGTCAAGGCACCCGACGGCATGGAAGCCGACATGGCCGCGACGGCTGCCGAGCGCGACGCCATGCAGGCGCACGACGCGCCGCTGCTGGCCGATCATGAGTACGCTGGCCTAGACTCCCCCAACCAGCAGCGGTTGCTCGACGCCGCCGTGCGCGCGCAGGATGCAGGCGTGCCGCCGGAAGATATTCAAGCAATCACCGAACTCGGAGGCGCCAATGGCTACGACACGGCAGAGATCATCCGGATCCTCGACGAGGAAGCCAGCCAACGAGGACGCGCTACGGGTGGCGCTGGTCCTGCGCCGGAATCTGGAACAGGGGCGCCAGCCCGAGCGGGCGGCGACGCCGGCCCCGCCAACGACGGCAAGCCCGCCGGGGATGACATCGATCTAGACTTGCTCCCGCAGGCGCGCGACCTGGTCGCGGCCGAGCCGGACGCGCCGATCATGATGCCCGACGACTTGACCGAGACGACGGCCGCGCAGGCGCTCGCCGATGCTGACGCGGCGATCGTGGAAGCGGAAACCACCTATCAGCGGGCCGCGCACGCCGCCGCCGGCTGTCTCCTGGGGTAGCTATGTCCGTAGGAATGCCCGTCTATCTTTACCTGATCCAGTTCGGCGCGCGCTGCGCCTCCGTGTTCGGCCATGATGTGTATCACGTCGGATCGTCTCTCAAGCGCAAGCGCGGATGGCGGGACGTAGACGTGCGCGCCATGCTTTCTGATGACGATTGGATCGCGTGGGGATTCGGCACCGCGCCCGACGAATGCCCACACGGCGCGCAATGGGAGTCTGTCGTGATGGCGTTCTCGGCCCTTGGTCAGCATATGACCGGACTACCGATCGACTTTCAAGTGCAGCCGACGACGTGGGCAAATAATCAATTTAAGACGGAAGCGGGCTGCGTGCGCAGCTGGATCGGCGGCCGGGGGGTTCCGTAATGGCGTTTCAAGACTGCCTCAACCGGATCACCCGCGCCGCCGGCCGCGCCCTGACCGATGACGAACTGCAGGACGTGATCACGCGCGTGCAGCGCGAGGTCGCATCGCTCGCTCGGGCGCAGGGCTTCGCCTCGCTTGAGGCGGGCATGCCTGAGATCGCCGCCCTGCCGCCCGGCCTCATTCGCGAAGCCGCGATGAAGGCCGCGAAGGAAATGATCCACGAGGCGCAGAAGAAGCGGCAGCGCGTGGCGCTGACCATCATCGCCCACGAGAAGATCAAAGCCGACATGGCCAAGCACGCGACGCCGGCCGACGGTCTCGGCGCCGTGCTCGAGCGCGTCGACGGCCGCACCAAGGCGACCGAGCGCGGTTACATCGCGCAGCTGATCGACACCATGACCGCCACCAACCCGCGATGGTTCGGACTCATCGAGGACGCCGCCGGCATTCGTGACCTGGTGCGGGAGATGTTCGGCGAGGACTCCGGCAACGCGACGGCCAAGAAAGGCGCGAAGGCGTGGGCCGAGACCGCCGAGCAAATGCGCCAGCGGTTCAACCGCGCAGGCGGCGACGTGGGGCGCCTTGATACCTGGGGCATGCCGCAGTCGCACGATATGCGCCTTGTGCTGAAAGCGGGCAAGCAGGCATGGGTCGATTTCGTCATGGCCAGAATCAAGCGGAGCGCCTACGTGCGCGACGACGGCCTGCAGATGGGCGAGCCTGAGATCCGCGAGACCCTGGGCGCCGCCTGGGAGACCATATCGAGCGACGGCCTCAACAAGATCAAGCCCGGCACCACGCAGGGGAGCGGGATGCGCGCCAAGCGTGGATCCGAGTCGCGCGTGATCCACTTCAAGGACGCCGACGCCTGGCTCGACTATCACAAGGAATTCAGCGGGCGCGGCATCTACGCCACGATCACCGGCCACGTCGCCCAGCTGTCCCGCGACATTGCCCTGGTCGAAGAACTCGGCCCGAATCCCGCGCACCAGTTCGGTTATTGGAAAGACGTAGTTCGCCAGTCCGGCGCCAGCGGCATGCGGCAGACCTACCTCGAAAACCTGTTTTCGCAGCTGGACGGATCGGCCAATGCGGTAGTCGACGCGCGCCTCGCGCGCTTCTCGCAGGGCGTGCGGAATGTGCAGGTAGCGGCCAAGCTGACCGGCGCCGTGCTGTCGAGCGTCACGGACTTTTACACGTCCGTGCAGACGGCGGGGTTCAACCATCTGCCGCCGCTCAGGTATGCCCGCAACATGATCGCCGCCTTGAATCCCCTGGACTCGGCCGACGTGCGCATAGCGCAGCGCGCCGGGCTCGGCCTCGAAACCCTGATCGGCGAGTTGAACCGCTGGGGCGAGGACTCGATCGGCCATGGCTGGTCGGCCCGCACGTCGGCCGTCACCATGCGCGCGTCCGGCCTGGCGGGCCTCACGGAAGCCAACCGCCGATCGTTCGGCGTGACGATGGCGGCCACCATGGGCGACCTGACGCAAAAAGGCTGGGGCGATCTGCACAAGTCCGACCGCGCCCAGCTGACGCACTACGGCATCACGCACAAGGAATGGGCATTGCTGCAGAAGGTCACGCCCGAGGACTGGGGCGGGCCGAATAACCGCGTGCTGACGATCGCCAGCATCCGCCGCCTGACCGACGAACAACTCGGCGCAACGGGCCCAGCCGCCGCGCGCCTGCGCGACACGCTCGCGACGCGCGCCCTCGATATGGTGCTAAGCGAAACCGACTATGCGGTCGTGAC
>JAKJFB010000424.1 GCA_022705125.1 Pseudomonadota bacterium | reverse complement strand
CTGTGCCGCAAATACCCGGCGGCGCAGGCGCTGGAGATGGGGCTGGTCAATACGGTGGTGCCGCTGGATCGCCTCGAGGCGGAAGTGGACCAGTGGTGCGAGGAGATGCTGGCGCTGAGCCCCGGTTGCCTGGAGGTGCTGAAGGCCGCCTTCGACCAGGAGATGGACGGCTATCGCGAGTCGTGCGTCACCTCGGCGGCGATGTTTCCCGACTGGTTCGACATGCCCGAGGGCAAGGAAGGCGGGGCCGCGTTCATGGAGAAGCGCGCGCCCGAGTTCTGGGATATCCGCCGGCGCGAGGCCGAGGCGCGCGCACGGCTGCTCGAGGAATACGAGACGCGCCACGAGGGCTGATTCGCGTCGAGGGAAGCTGCGATGGAATTGAAGGACAAGGCCTGCATTGTCGGCATCGGCGAGACCGCCTACTGCCGCAAGCCCGGCTCCGGGCTGAGCGAGGAGTCGCTGCAACTGCACGCATCGGTCGCGGCGCTGCGCGATGCCGGCCTGCGTGGCAGCCAGATCGACGGCGTGCTCGCCTTTCCGAACGTCGGCAAGTGCGAGGCCTTTGCCGCGAGCCTGGGCTCGGAGAACCTGCGCTTTGCCGCGATCATCCACATGGGCGGCGCGGCGCCGGTCGCCTCGTTGCGCCTGGCCGCGATGGCGGTCGTCTCGGGCGCGGCGAACCACGTGCTGATCCCCGCCGGCTGGAACGGTTATTCGGGGGCGCGCGTGCGCCAGACCGTCACCACCGACAAGCATTCGATTCCCGGCGGCGCGATCGCCTGGGACTACTACCTGCCGCAGGGGCTCACGGTGCCGCCGCAGTGGTATGCGCTGATGGCGCGCCGCCACATGCACGAGTACGGCACCACGCACGAGCAGCTGGGCGCGGTCGCGCTGGCGATGCGCCGCCACGCGCAGCTGAACCCCGCGGCCCTGATGCACGGCAAGCCGCTCACGATGGCCGACTACCTCGCCTCGCCGATGCTGGCCGACCCCTATCGCGTCAACGACTGCTGCCTGGAGACGGACGGCGCCGCCGCCTGCATCGTCACCACGGTGGAGCGTGCGCGCGATCTGGGCAAGCCGCCGGTCTACATCATGGGCGCCGCGGCGGGTCAGCCCTATCCGGCCGACGAGATCACCAATCGCAAGGACTTCCATCGCACCGGCCTGAGCATCGCCGCGCCCGAGGCGTTCCGCATGGCGGGCGTGACGCCCGCGGATGCGGATTTCGCGCAGATCTACGACTGCTTCACCTTCGAGGTGATCCAGCAGATCGAAGAAGCCGGCTTCTGCCGGCGCGGCGAGGGCGGTCCCTTCGTCGAGAACGGCGCGATCGAGCTCGGCGGGCGCCTGCCGGTGAACACGCACGGCGGCCTGCTGTCGGAGGCGCACTCGCTCGGCATCGGCCACATCGTCGAGGCGGTGAAGCAGCTGCGCGGCAGCGCCGGCGCGCGCCAGGTGGCCGATGCCGAGATCGGCGTGGTCACCGGCTGGGGCGACTTCGGCGACGGCAGCATCGCGATCCTGCGGCGCTAGCGAAGGAGCGAGACACGATGGGCGAGCAAACGGTTCCCTACGACAAGCCGCTGCCGGCGCTCGAAGGCCTCACGGCCGGGTTCTATGCCTGGTGCCGCCAGGGCGAGCTGCGCTTCCAGCGCTGCGCGGACTGCGGGACGTTCCGCCACGTGCCGCGCGAGATCTGCGCGCAATGCAATTCCTTCGCCTGGTCGTGGGAGCCATCCACCGGGCGCGGCACCGTCTACACCTGGACGGTGGTCGAGCGCGCGCTGCACCCGGCCTTCGCCAATGCCACGCCGCTCGCCCCGGTGGTGGTCGAGATGGAGGAGGGCGTGAGGCTGCTCGGCAACATGGTCGATTGCGCGCCGCACGAGCTGCGCATCGGCATGCCGGTGCAGGTCGAGTTCGAGGCGGTGACGGCTGAAGTCAGCCTGCCGCGATTCAGGCGGCGTGACTGAGCGCGGCGTGATCGGTTCAACGAACGATGGACGAGGAGGCGATGGAGATGGCGCTGCAACTGCCGGAGACATTCCTTTACGAGAAGCGCGGGCACATTGCCGTGATGACGATCAACCGCCCGCGCGCGATGAACGCATTCACCGGCGAGATGCTGGCGGCGATGGACGCCTGCTTCGAGGATTTCCGCAAGGACGACGAGCTCTGGGTCGCGATCCTCACGGGCGCCGGAGAGAAGGCCTTCTGCGCCGGCATGGACCTGCAGGAGGCCATACCGCGCCTGAATGCCGGAGAGGAACTGGGCTATTCGGATCACACCAAGCGCCCGTTCTCCGACGTGTTCAAGCCGATCATCGCCGCGGTCAACGGCTTCTGCATTGCCGGCGGCATGGAGTTCATGCAAGGCACCGACATCCGCATCGCAGCCGAGCACGCGACTTTCGGGCTCGGTGAGGTCCGTTTCGGGCTGGTCCCGACCGGCGGCACGCACGTGCGCCTGCCGCGACAGATCCCGTGGGCGGTGGCGATGGAACTGCTGCTCACCGGGGAGAACATCGATGCGCGGCGTGCCTGCGAAATCGGCCTCGTCAATCGCGTCGTGCCCGCCGGGCAACTGATGGACGAGGCGTTGCGGGTCGCGGAGAAGATCTGCATGAACAGCCCGCTCGCGGTGCGCACGGCCAAGGAAATCGTGGTGCGCCAGGCCAGCCTCGAGTCGGGCTTCGTGCTCGAGAAGGCAATCGGTGCGCGCGTTTTCGGCTCGCACGACGCGATCGAGGGGCCCAGGGCTTTCATGGAAAAGCGCAAGCCCGAGTTCAAGGGCCGCTGAGCGGCACGGCCCGCACCGGAGGCAACATGGCGTTGCGCGTCGAGACCGTGATGATGGGGCCGCAGACGGCGCAGTATGCCGGCCAGGGCCAGGCGGCGACGGGCGTGGCGGGTATCGCCGCGCAGGCCCGCGCCCTGGAGGAGTTGGGCT
>JAKJFB010000423.1 GCA_022705125.1 Pseudomonadota bacterium | reverse complement strand
GCACCCTCGAGGGGCGCCCCGTGCTGATTCGTGACGGCGCCCTTGTCCCGCTCGCGGGTAACGGCTACTGGGGCACCGGCGTGCAGTACGAGGACGTGAGCCAGGGCTTCGTGGTGCGCGCGCGCCTCGCGGGCGATCAGGTGCGGCTGGACATCGAGGCGCGCAACGACCGCCTCGAGGGCGGCACCGTGCGCACCGGCGCGCTCGCCAGCAGCGTGAGCGGACGCCTCGGAGAATGGATCCCGCTCGGCGGCTCCACCGCCGGCAGCGAGAGCACCCGCAGCGGCCTCACCACGCGCCACAGCACGCGCGGCAGCGCCGATGAACTGGTCGAGGTGCGCGTGGAGACAATCGACGCCCCGTAGCTGCGGCTTCAGAGGGTGTCGCAAAAACCATCAGGTTGCGAGCGAGCAGCCTGGTGCGTCGCTGGCGGTGCTGTCCCTGTAGCTCCGCGCCGCGTCCTGCGGCGCAAGGCCCCGCAAGCCAACAGCGGGCAGCACAGCCACTCGGTTGAGCCCGTGCCGCATCGGGCACATGAGACCCACGCCACGGTTAGGCCTGGTTCAGCTTCGCCAGCGCGGTCCAGG
The DNA here is from genome assembly GCA_022705125.1 of Pseudomonadota bacterium. The sequence continues at coordinate 2,391 of JAKJFB010000423.1, read as the reverse complement.
TATCGACGATGACGTCGGGGTTCAGGGACATGCTCTGTATCCCCTGCTCCACCAGCCAGGCCGCCAGGTCCGGGTGGTCCGAGGGACCCTGGCCGCAGATGCCGATGTAGCGCCCGTTGCGGTTGCAGGCATCTATCGCCAGCTTCAGCAGCGTTTTGACCGCCTCGTCGCGCTCGTCGAAGATGCCGGCCACCAGGCCCGAATCGCGATCGAGACCCAGCGTGAGCTGCGTGAGGTCGTTGGAGCCGATCGAGAAGCCGTCGAAATGCTGCAGGAACCTGTCCGCCAGCAGCGCGTTGCTCGGGATCTCGCACATCATGATCACGCGCAGCCCGTTCTCGCCGCGCGCGAGCCCGTTCGCGGCGAGCAGTTCCACCACCTGGCGCCCCTCCTCCACCGTGCGCACGAAAGGCACCATGACCTCGACGTTGTCCAGGCCCATGTCCTCGCGCACGAAGCGCAGCGCGCGGCATTCGAGCTCGAAGCAGTCGCGGAAACCGCGATCGACGTAGCGCGAGGCACCGCGAAAGCCGAGCATGGGATTCTCCTCGACGGGCTCGTACTGCTGGCCGCCGACCAGGTGCGCGTACTCGTTGGACTTGAAATCCGACATGCGCACGATCACCGGCTTCGGATGGAAGGCCGCGGCGATCGTCGCCACGCCCTCGGCCAGCTTGTCGACGAAGTAATCGGTAGGCGAGGCGTAGCCGTGCACGCGCCGCGCCACGGCCTGGCGCAGGTCGCCCGTCAGCGAATCGAAGTTGATCAACGCCTTCGGGTGCACGCCGATCATGCGGTTGATGATGAATTCCAGCCGCGCCAGCCCCACGCCGTCGTTCGGCAACTGGCAGAAGTCGAACGCCCGGTCCGGATTGCCCACGTTCATCATCAGCTTGAACGGCAGCGGCGGCATCGCGGTGAGGTCGTCGGCGTTCACCTCGTAGTCGAGCCTGCCGTCGTAGACGTGTCCCACGTCACCCTCGGCGCAGGAGACCGTGACCAGCGCGCCGTCGGGGATCGACTCCGTCGCGTTGCCGCAACCGACGACCGCCGGAATACCCAGTTCGCGCGCGATGATCGCCGCGTGGCAGGTGCGCCCGCCGCGGTTGGTCACCACCGCGGCCGCGCGCTTCATGATCGGCTCCCAGTCGGGGTCGGTCATGTCGGTGACCAGCACGTCGCCTTCGCGCACCTGCTCCATCGCCGAGACGTCGCGGATGACGCGCACCGTGCCCGAGCCGATCTTGTGCCCGATCGCCCGGCCCTCGCAGAGCACCCGGCCCTTTTCCTTCAACAGGTAACGTTCGACGCTGCCCGCGCCCTGCTGGCTGCGCACGGTCTCGGGCCGCGCCTGCAGCACGTAGAGCCTGCCGTCGTCGCCGTCGCGCGCCCACTCGATGTCCATCGCACGGCCATAGTGCTCCTCGATGCGCAGCGCGATATGACCGAGCTCAGTCACCTCCTCGTCGGAAATGCAGAACCGTCGCTGCAGCTCCTCGGGCACCGGCTCGGTCACCGTGGTCGCACCGACCGCGGATTCGGCGGTGTAGACCATGCGGATCTTCTTGTCGCCGAGGTTACGCCGCAGGATCGCCGCCTTGCCCTCGCGCAGGCCGTGCTTGAAGACGTAGAACTCGTCCGGGTTGACGGCGCCCTGCACCACGGTCTCGCCGAGACCGTAGGCCGCGGTGATGAACACGGTGCCATTGAAGCCCGACTCGGTGTCCAGCGTGAACATCACGCCGCTCGCGCCGGTCTCGCTGCGCACCATGCGCTGCACCCCGGCCGACAGCGCGACCTGGCCATGGTCGAAGCCCTTGTGCACGCGATAGGAGATCGCCCGATCGTTGAACAGCGAGGCGAACACCTCGTGAACCGCCTCGATCACGCGCTCGAGGCCGCTGATGTTGAGGAAGGTCTCCTGCTGCCCGGCGAAGGAGGCATCGGGCAGATCCTCGGCGGTCGCGGAGGAGCGCACGGCGACCGCGACATCCTTGCCCGCGCCGAGGCGTGCATAGGCTTCGCCCACCGCGTCGCGCAGTGGCGCGGGCAGCGGTGTCGCGCGGATCCAGCCGCGGATCTCCGCTCCCGCGCGCGCCAGCTCCGCGACGTCGTCGACATCCAGGGTCGCGAGACGCGCCGCGATGCGCGCCGCCAGCCCCTCGTGCGCCAGGAACTCGCGGTACGCGTCGGCGGTGGTGGCGAAGCCGTCGGGCACGCGCACGCCGGCGTGCGCGAGGCCGCTGATCATCTCGCCGAGCGAGGCGTTCTTGCCACCGACGCGCGGCACGTCGTGCATGCCGAGCTGTTCGAACCAGATCAGTTGCTGCGTCACCTTGAATACTCCCGCGGTTCTCGAAGCGGCCTACATGTTACCTGAGCGCTGTGACA
>JAKJFB010000422.1 GCA_022705125.1 Pseudomonadota bacterium | reverse complement strand
CAATACCGTGGTCGTCGGCGTCTTGCAGCATGTCGCGCACAAAACTCTGATCGATCTTGATCACGTCGACCGGCAGGGTACGGAAGTACGCCAGTGACGAGTAGCCGGTGCCGAAGTCGTCCAGCGCGGTCAGCACGCCCGCGTCGCGCAGCTGCAGCATGGTGCTGCGCGCCAGCGCCGGATTCTCCAGCAAGGCCCCCTCGGTGACTTCGATCCGAAGGCGCGAAGGCGCCACCTTGAAGTCGGCCAGCATGCGCAGCAGCACGTCGGCCAGGGTCGGCGAGCGGAAATGGCGGGCCGAGACGTTGATCCCGATGTAGGCGGCGGGATCGTCGAGCAACGGGATCGAGCGCAGCACCTGCTCGTAGATCTGCCAGTCGATCTGCTCGATGTTGCCGCTGTCCTCGGCCACGGCCAGGAAGTCGTAAGGGCTGAGCAGCCCGCGTGAGGCATGACGCCAGCGCAGCAGGGCTTCATAGCCCAGCACGGCGCCGTCTCCCAGGCGCACGATCGGCTGCAGGAAGGGTTCGAACTCGTGGCGCGCGATCGCGCGCCGCAGGTCGCTCTCCAGGTCCAGCGTTGCCAGCGCCTCGGCATGCAGCTCCTCGTCGAACAGCTCGTAGCGCTGGCGGCCACGCGCCTTGGCCCGGTACATCGCCACGTCCGCATCGCGCAGCAGCTGCTCACCACGTTCGTAACGCGGATGCGCGAGTGCGATGCCGATGCTGGCCGAGGTGTAGACCTCCTTGTCACCGATGCGGACCGGATCGACCAGGGCCGCGAGGAGGCGGTCCGCGACGCCGCAGGCGTCCTCGATGCCGCTGATGTTCTCGAGCAGTACGGTGAACTCGTCCCCGCCCAGGCGCGCGACCGAATCCGGGGTGCGCAGGCATTGCGAAAGGCGACGGCTGGCCTCGATCAGCAGTTCGTCACCAACCAGATGCCCGACCGAATCATTCACCACCTTGAAGCGATCCAGATCAAGGAACAGCACGGCAAACAGGCGCGAAGGATCGGCGCGGTAGTGCGCGAGCGCGCGCTCCAGCCGCAGCAGCAGGGCGCTGCGGTTGGGCAGCCCGGTGAGGGCGTCGTGCATGGCTTCGTGCTGCAGGCGCGATTCGGCCTGCTCGCGTACGGCGATCTGGTCGCGCAGGTCGGCATTGGCGTGCTTGAGCTCCTGGGTGCGCTCCTCGACCCGCCGCTCCAGCTCGGTGTACGCCAGGCGCAGGCGCTCCTGCGTCTGCTTGCGCTCGAGCGCGGTGGCGACGTGGAACGAGGCGAACTGCAGGATGTCCTGTTCCTGCAGGGTGTAAGCCTGCTCGTCGACGTAACTCTGCACCACCATGACCCCGACGGCGCGCCCGTCCTGCAGCAAGGGCACGCCCAGCCAGCAGGCCGGCAAGGTGCCGAACATGACCATCTCGCCGGCGGCCATCAGCGCGCGGATCTGCGTGGCGGTGGCGAGCAGTGGACGGCGCGAGCGCAACACCCACTCGGTGATGCCGTTGGTCAGGCGGCGTACCCGCAAAGGCTGATCCTGTTCGTCCTCGAAGTAGGGAAAGCCAAGTTCCCGTCCGTCCTCGGAAAGCTGCGCGATGAAGAAATTGCGCGCGGCCAGCAGCTCTCCGACAACGCCGTGCACGCCGGCAAAGAACTCGATCAGCCCGCCGTGCTCGCTGGCCAGCTCGGCGAGGCGAAACTGCGCCGCCTGCAGGCGCTGGCTGCGCTCGCGCTCCGCGACTTCGGCCCGCAGCACGCGATTGGCTTCGCCCAGTTCCGCGGTGCGGCGTTCGACCTCGGCTTCCAGTTCATCCTGTGCGCGCTTGCGCGTCACCGCGCTCAGGATGTGCTGCGCCGCATACGCGAGCAGGGCGCGATCGTCTTCGGTGTAGCGATGCGCCTCGTCGTAGCTTTGCACCACCAGCGCGCCGCGCACGCGCTCGCCTTCTAGCAGGGGCACGCCGAGCCAATCGACGGCGTCGTGCCCCAGCCGTGCGTCCACTTCCAGCCCCAGCTGGCGACACAAGTCCGGGCTCGGCCCCATCAGGATGCGGCCCGAATGGACCACCGCGAAGGTCAGGCTGCCAGGGTAGTCGCGGCCGCAGATCTCCATGCCCAGGTCCACGATCGCCGAGGCGCCGGCGTCCGCGTAGTAGATGAAGCGCAAGCTGTCGCGCGCCGCATCGTAGAGGGTGATGAAGAAGTTCTCGGCATAGGTCAGGCCACACACCACGCGGTGCACGCGCTCCAGCATTTCCTCCAGGCCAAGCTCGGCGTGCACCAGGTCGGCAATCGTATACAGCGCCTGTTGCAGCTGTGTACGGCGTTGCGCGAGGCCGACGGCATGCTGCAGTTCGGCCTGGTCGAGCAATTCACCCAGGCGCAAGTCGATCAGTGCGATCCATGGAAAGTTGCCTGGTTCGGGTGGCGCGCAACCCGGCTCAGGCTCCAGTTCCAGCCGCGCCCGGCCCGACGCGAGCGGTATCGCCAGCGCCGGCTCGGCCAACTCACGGGCAGCGACGGCCGAAAGCATCAGGCGCGCACGCCGGCAACCCGATTGCGCCGTCGCCAGGCGCTGCACGAGGGCCTCCAGCGTCTCCAGGTTGCGGCAGCGCAGCAGGGTTTCGAGATCGTCGCGCGCAACGCCCGGACCGCCATCTGGCGGTAGTCGCGAACCCCAGCGTTCTCCGGGCTCTCGCACGTGCTTCCCCCTGGCCGATACCGTATCACTACGCCGCGCCGCGTGGCAGGCCAGCACTGCGGCGCTGGCCCCGGCGGGATTGGCTATGCTCCGCCCCATCCATTGCCTCCACGCGGGCCGCCGCGCTCGCGTCCAACTGCGGGAGTCCCCATGCGCGCCATCCTTGCCACGCTGTTGTCCGTCGGCCTGCACGCCGCCAATGCGGCCATTCCCGCGGCGCCAGCGCGCGACGAGGGCGAAGGCCCGTGACCGCAACTCATCCTGCGTGGCGCGACGATGGTGAAC
>JAKJFB010000421.1 GCA_022705125.1 Pseudomonadota bacterium | reverse complement strand
CGCCCTTCCTCTACGCCGGCTATGTCGGCTTCTCGGTCGCCTTCGCCTTCGCCGCCGGCTACCAGTGCGCGATCGCGCGCCTGAGCGGCAGTGAAACCGGCTTCGCGGCGCTGTGCGTGTCGGAGCGCGGCGGCAACCGCCCGCGCGACATGCAGTGCCGCCTCGATGCCAGCGGCGACGGCTGGCGGCTGAACGGCGAAAAGAGTTACGTGACCGGCGCCACCCACGCCACCACGCTCTACGTGGCGGCCACCGCGGGCGTCGATGCCGCCGGGCGCCACCGCATCCGCCTGCTCCGTGTCGCCGCCGATGCACCGGGCATCACGATCCGGCGCCTGCCCGATCTCGCCTTCGCGCCGGAACTGCCGCATGCCGCGGTCAGCTTCGACAATGTGGCGGTAGAGGAAGCCGCGCTGTTGCCCGGCGACGGCTACGAGCGCTATGTGAAGCCCTTTCGCAGCATCGAGGACATCCACGTCGAGCTCGCGCTGCTCGGTCACCTGCTGCGCCAGACGCGCGCCACGCCGGGCAGCGAGTCGCTGCAGGCGCGGCTGCTGGGCCAGGTCGCGCTGCTGCGCGCCATTGCGGCGATGCCGCCCGAGGACGCCGCCACCCACCTGCTGCTCGCCGGCAACCGGCAGCTGTTCGAGGCGCTGCTGGCTGCGCTCGAAGCGGCGTGGCAGGCGGGAAACCCGGACTTTCACGCGCTGTGGATGCGCGACCGCGCGCTGCTCCAGGTCGCGGGGACCGCGCGCGCCGCGCGCACCGCGAAAGCCTGGGAGCAGCTGCGCCCCGACGCGGCAGCGCCGTCGCCGTCGCCGCAAGGCCAGTGGCCCGTGGTGGCCAGCAACTGGAAGCAGCTCGGTTCCCCGCTGCGACCGCTCGCCGAGGACGTGGACTTCTTTGCGCGCGCGCTGCGCGAATGGTGCGCCGCGCATCCCGGCGCGAAGCCACGCGCGTTGATCCTCGGCGTCACGCCGGAGCTCTACCGGCTGCCGTGGCCCGACGCGGCACTGGTGCGCGCCGCGGACCGCACGCCCGCGATGATCAGCCACATCTGGCCCGGGCCCGCAGCGCACGTGATGCAGGCCGACTGGCGCGAGCTGCCGCTGGCCGACGCCAGCCTCGACGTGGTCGTCTGCGACGGTGGCCTGCACCTGCTCGACTACCCGCAAGGCCAGTCGCAGCTCGCGCGCACGCTGACGCGCGTGATCGCCCCGGGTGGCCTGTTCGCGGTGCGGCTGTTCGTGCCGCCGCCGCAACCGGAAACCGAAGCCGAGGTGCTCGCCGCGCTTCTCGCCGGGCGCATACCGGACCTGAATTGCCTGAAACTGCGCCTCGGCATGTCGCTGCAGCGCACGCCCGCCGCCGGCGTCGCGCTGAGCGCGGTATGGCAATCGCTGCGCCAGGCCGCGGGCGACTGGCCGGCGCTCGCCGCGCGGCTCGGCTGGGCGCTCGAACACCTGCAGGTCATCGATGCCTACCGCGATTCCGCCGCGCGCTACCACTTCGTCACCACGGCGCAGGCCACCGCATTGATGGCGGCGCACGGCTTCGAGCAGCAATGGATGGCCAGCGGCGCTTACGCCATGGCCGGGCAATGCCCCACCGTGGTATTTCGCCGCCGCCACGGCGCGGCTTCGGCCGGCGCATGAGCATGCCGGCCCCAGCGCCCGCGGCGGGCCTCGCCGAGATGAACCGCCTGATCGACGGCTACCAGAGCACCACGCTCGTCTACGCCGCGCTCGCGCTCGGCTTGCCCGAGCACATGGGCGCTGCGCCCTGCACGGCGCAGGCGCTCGCGCGCGCGACGGGCGCGCCGCCCGAGCGCCTGTTCCGCTTGCTGCGCGCGCTGGCGGCGATCGGCGTCTGCGAGGAACTGCCCGATGCCTCGTTCGCGCTCAGCGCGGCCGGGCAGCAGCTGCGCGCGGACTCCGGATCCGGCCTGCGCGAAAAGGCGATCCTCGCCGTCGAGCACTACTGGCCCGCATGGGCCGCGTTCGGGCACTGCGTCACGCGCGAACAGACGGCCTTCGCCGCGGCCTTCGGCATGACGCCGTGGGAATACCGCCGCGATCACCCGCGCCTCGGCGAGGCCTTCAATACGTGGCTGGCCGCGGAGACGCGCGCCAATTGCGCCTCCGTGGTCGCGGCGCTCGACGTCGCGCGCACGTCGCGCGTGGCCGACATCGGCGGTGGCAACGGCGGGCTGCTGCGCGCGCTGCTGCTCGCGCATCCGCATCTCTCGGGCGTGCTGTTCGACCAGCCGCATGTGATCCGCCAGGCCGCTGCCAGCTTCGGGGAGGAATTCGGGAGCCACCGCGTGCAATTCGCCGGCGGCGATTTCTTCGCGCAAGTGCCCGTGCAGGCGGAGCTCTACCTGCTCAAGAGCGTGCTGCACGACTGGGACGACGCCGATGCCGTGCGCATCCTGCGCAACTGCCGCGCCGCCATGCCGGCGCATGCACGACTGGCGCTGATCGAGCGCGTGTTGCCCGAACGCGCCGCGCAGGCACCGGCGACGATCATGGTGGACGCGCAGATGATGGCAATCACCGGCGGGCGAGCGCGGGCTCGGGGAGTTCGAGCGCCTGCTGCAGCAGGGCGGCCTTGCCCTGCGCGGCGTGACGCACACGGCCGCCGGCTTCGCAATCATCGAGGCGCTCGCGCCATGAGCGCCACGGCAATGCACGGCAAGGCAGTCGTGCTGCACGCCGAGGACGCGCCACAGCCGGGCACGCCGGACCCCGGCCCCCACCAGCGCTACCGCGCGCCGCGTCTCGGCGTGGAGTCGCGCGCGCTCGCCCCGCCCGGACCCGGCCGGCTGCAAGTCGAGATGCTCTACGCCGGGGTGTGCGGCACCGACCTGCACCTGCTGCAAACCGATCCGCTGAGCGGCTACGTGCGCACCTCGGCGCCGGCCACGATTCCGCCGCAAGGGCGCGTGATCGGTCACGAGGGGGTTGGCCGCGTCATCGCCGCCGGCGA
>JAKJFB010000420.1 GCA_022705125.1 Pseudomonadota bacterium | reverse complement strand
GCGCGATGAACTCCTCGGCGAAGGCCGCGCGCGCCGCCGCCATTACCGCCTCCTCGCTCGCCCCGGGTACGCCGTAGCGGATGTTGTCGAGCACCGATCCCGTGAACAGCACCGGCTGCTGCGGCACCAGCGCGAAATGCCGGCGCAACGCCTGCGGATCGACGCGGCGCGTATCGATGCCATCGAGCCGGATGCTGCCGCCGTCGGGCTCGTAGAAGCGCAGCAGCAGATCGACCAGCGTCGACTTGCCCGCACCCGAGGCGCCCACCAGCGCCACGCTGGATCCGGCCGGCACGTGCAGCGTGATGCCGTCGATCGCGGGGCGATCCGGGTTCGAGGGGTAGGCGAAGCGCAGCTCCGTCAGCTCGATCTCCCCGCGCAGGCGCGCCGGCAGCGCCAGGGGATCGGCCGGCGCGCGGATCAGCGGCGCCTCGCGCAGCAGTTCCATCAGGCGCTCGGTGGCGCCGGCGGCGCGCTGCAGGTCGCCGATCACTTCCGACAGCGCCCCGGCCGCGGCCGCCACCATCACCGCGTAAAAGATGAAGGCCGTGAGCTCGCCCGGCGTCGTGCGCCCGGCGATCACGTCGTTGCCGCCGACCCAGATCATCGCACCAACGGCGCCCAGCACCAGCACGATCACCATCGCGGTGAGCCAGGAACGCTGCACCACGCGACGGATCGAGGCGCGGAAGGTGTCCTCGACGTGCATCGCGAAGCGCTCGCGGTCCACGCCCTCGTGGTTGAAGGCCTGCACGGTCTTGATGTTGCCGAGCGCCTCGCTGAGATAGGCGCCGGCATTCGCGAGCCGGTCCTGGCTGTCGCGCGACAGCGTGCGCACACGCCTGCCGAACACCACGATCGGCAGCAGCACCAGCGGCACGCTGAGCAGCACGATGCCGGTCAGGCGCGGGTTCGAGACGAACAGCAGCACCACGCCGCCGGCGAGCGTCAGCAGGTTGCGCAGCGCGATCGAGACCGAGGAGCCGATCACCGTCTGCAGCAGCGTGGTGTCGGCGGTGATGCGCGACTGGATCTCGCCCGCGCCGTTGGTCTCGAAGAAGCCCGGATGCAGCGACAGCACGTGGTCGAACACCGCGCGGCGCAGGTCCGCCGTCACGCGCTCCCCGATCCACGACACCAGGTAGAAACGCGTGAAGGTCCCGATCGCGAGCAGCAGCACGATCAGCATGAACACCAGCACCGCGCGGTTCAGCTGCTCGGCGGAGCCCGACACGAAGCCCTGGTCCACCAGCATGCGCAGCCCCTGCCCGAGGCTGAGCGTCACGCTCGCGGTGAACACCAGTGCGAGCGAAGCGCCGAGCACGCGGGGCCAGTACGGGCGCAGGAACCCCCATGCGGGCGCCAGCAGGGCGACGCGCGCGCGGGCTTCGCGGGGGTTGTCGGCAGATATGTTCATTATTTTCCTCGTAGGAGCGGGCCACGCCCGCGAACCGTTCGAATGAATCTTGCGTGCTCCTTTCGCGGGCATGGCCCGCTCCTACACGGACCAGAGCGGGCCATGCCCGCGACCTGTTCGAATGCGTTCGTGCGCGCTCCTGTCGCGGGCATGGCCCGCTCCTACACGGAGGAACACAATTCGTTGCTGTAGGCATCCAGCGCCTCGAGTATCGCCAGCGCGCGGGCATCCCCGGTGCGCTCGAGGCGCAACTCGGCGATGCGCCGGCGCAGGCTCGCGCAGTTGTGCATGCCGCGCAGCGGCTCACCGTGCAGCCGCGCCGCGCGGTGCTCCGCCCAGCGCGCGCGTTCCTCGCTGCTCAATGTCGCGGGGAAATTCCGCGCGCGGTAGCGAAACAGCAGCTCCGGCAGCCGCGCGTCGTCGAAGGCCAGGCGCTCCCTTGCCAGCGCCTCGGGCGCGAGCTCACGCACGCGCGCACCGAGGCGGCGGTCGTGATCGCTCAGAAACCCGGCATAGAGCGCGAACTCGGGATCCTCCGGCTCGCGTTCCACTTGCGCGGCGTAGAGCTCGCGCAGCTTCTGCTTCAGTCCCGCCGCCGCCTGCAGGCGCTCGAGGTGCGCAGCGCAGCGCCCCCGGTCGATGCCGCAGCGCGCCTCGATCTCCGGCGTCAGCATCGTGGCGGGCGCGAGCATCGGGCTGCGGTTGACGTGGATCTCCTTCAGCGGGATGCGCCCGATGCCCGCGGGCAGCTCCGCCGTGGGCGTGTACAGGTACTCGCGCAACTGCGCGGCATCCAGACGCAGCAGCGGTTCCGGATCCAGCAGCAGGTTGCAGGCGATGATCTTGTTCGGCTGCGTCGGGTGGATGGCCAGCGGCACCACCAGCGCCATCGCGCCGTTCTCGGCCGGGAAGCGCGAGGAGATATGCAACAGCGGCTTGTGCTCGACGATGTTCAGCTGCTGCTTGACCCAGCCCTTGTCGCGCGCCTTCAGCGCGTACTCGAACAGCTTCGGCTGCGCCGCGCGCAGCTTGCGCGCCAGCGCCAGCGTGGCGCGCACATCGGCCAGCGCATCGTGCGCCGCGCCGTGCTCGATGCCGTTGGCGCGCGTGAGGTCTTCGAGCCGGAAGCTCGGCCGACCGTCTTCGCGGTCGGGCCACTGCAGCCCATCGGGGCGCAACGCGCGCGCCATGCGCATCACGTCGATCAGGTCCCAGCGCGAGTTGCCGTTGCGCCATTCGCGCTCGTAGGGATCGAAGAAGTTGCGATACAGCGTATGGCGCGTGACCTCGTCGTCGAAGCGGATGCTGTTGTAGCCCACCCCGCAGGTGCCGGGCACGGAGAATTCGGCGTTGATGCGCGCGATGAACTCCGGCTCCGTGAGCCCGTGCGCGCGCGCCTGCTGCGGCGTGATGCCCGTGACCAGGCAGGCCTCGGGATGCGGCAGGTAATCCTCCGGCGGGCGGCAATGGAGCATCAGCGGCTCGCCGATCTCGTTGAGCTCGGCATCGGTGCGCACGCCCGCGAACTGCGAGGGCCGGTCACGGGACGGATCGGCGCCGAAGGTCTCGTA
>JAKJFB010000041.1:12293-12525 GCA_022705125.1 Pseudomonadota bacterium | reverse complement strand
CAGTGACTGGTCGAGCGACGGCGCCTATCTCACGGTCTTTCACGCGCTGGATATCGCGGTGCTGATCGAGACGCTCGGGGAACGGCAGCTGTGCATCGTGGGCCATTCCTTTGGCGGCGGCGTGGCGATCCGCTACGCGGCGACCTTTCCCGAGCGGGTGCGCAAGCTGGTGCTGGTGGACGGGCTCGGCCCGTCGCCGCAGGTGCAGGCCAACTGGGACCGGCAGGGGCCC
>JAKJFB010000041.1:0-12283 GCA_022705125.1 Pseudomonadota bacterium | reverse complement strand
TCCGGCGCACGCGCGAATGGATCGACAACCGGCTCGCCGTGGGCGCGCGGGCGCAACGGCGCTTTGCGACGCTCGAGGAAGCCGTTGCGCGCATGGCCGAGGCAAACCGGCACCTGAGCGAGGAGCAGGCGCGTCACCTCGCCGTTCACGGGGTGCGCCGGCATGCCGACGGCTACGGCTGGAAATACGATCCGCGGGTATTCATTTTTGCCCCCGACGACTTCGCGCTCGACAGCAGCGCGTTCTGGCGCGCCATCGCTGCGCCGGTCCTGCTCTGCCACGGCACCGAGAGCTGGACAACCAACGCGGAAGAGGATGGGCGCGCGGGGCACTTTCGCGACCGGCGGACCGTCGTTTTCGAGAACGCGGGGCACTGGATTCACCACGATCGCTGCGATGCCTTCGTCGCGGCCTTGCGCGACTTTCTGTAAGCCGAGGACACGATGGACATCAAGCGCTGCGGGCTCCGCGCCCCGACAATCCGTGGCCGGGCGTGGTGGCGCGCCGTCGCAGGGTGGGCGTTGCCCGGCGTGCTCGGTCTCGCGGCGACGACCGCGATGGCGAGCATCCCCGCGACGCCGGTGATGACGCTCTACCGCTTCAACGGCGATATCGAGCTGCCGTATTTCGAGCGCGAGAGTTTCGAGCGCCGGGGGGCGCGATCGCCGGCGGGGACGCTGGCCCAGGGCACCACGCTGATTCCCTGCCTGCCCGTGCGGCACGGTCGCGCGGTGACCGATGACAAGGGCACGCCCTTCGTCGGTTTCGAGATCGTCGTCGATTCACGCAACGCCACGCCGGAGGCCGCGGCCAGGCTAGTGGAGGCCATCGCCGCGCGCAAGGCGCTGAAGGTCAGGAATCACCATTGCGGGCGGGGGGTGCGCCACGTCATCGATGTGCGCAATCTCTACGCGATGGAGAAGCGCCCGTTTTTCGATCCGCCCGGCGCAGGCACGGGCCGTCCCGGGGCCGCCGGCGGTCCCGATGCCATCGTGCGCGCGTTCCACAACAGTGCCCTGTGCGCGCAGGCGAACGGCAGGCTCATGCAGCGGCGCCAGGCGCTCAAGGCGGCGTGGGACGGTTTCAGCCGCGAGAATGCCGGCCGCTGGCCTGCAGGCGACATGGCCCGGGCGCGCCACCTCGATTTCACGATGCGCACCGCGCTGTTCGAGGGGCATCTCGAGCGCGGCTGCAACGCCTACGGCGCCTGCGAGCGCAACATCGTCGCCCTGTCGATCCGCAACCGGGCGGTCGAATCCTGCGTCCGCCGCCAGGGCTGCGCCGCCACCGGTGACTTCGAAAGCGTGGCCACCGCGGTCTCGCAGTACAACATCTGGGACGAGTACCTCACCCAGATCTCGGGGCTCGCGGCCTGCTTCCTGCGCGACGATCTGGCGACGGAGGATCACTACCGCCGGCTGCAGGCCATGTATGCGCAGAACGTCGGCGACGTGCAGCGGATCCTCTTCGGCACCGATGCCGACCTGAAGGAACTCTTTCCGGGCGCGGCACTCGCCGACATCAAGCGCACGGCCCACTACTATCACGCACCGGCGATGGGCAAATGCTTCCCGCGCCACCCGCGCGTGGAATACATGGCCGGCGCGGTGGCGCGACACGGCGGCGACTTCGCGCTGATTGCCAACACGCGGATCGAGGTCGGGGACAAGGTGGGCAAGGACTATCGTTTCCGTTCGGTTCGCGTCGAGGAGACCGAGGCGCGCGACATCGTGGATGTCCGTGACGAATATCCCGGCTTCCTGGTCGACGGGCGCAAGGTCACCCTCGCCCCGCCCACGGGCTGCCGACCCTACGGCATACCGGCCGGCTGCCCGCTGGGGGAGGTCGGCCGCTACCGCAAGACGCCGTCGTGGCTCGACGCGGGCAAGCCGCTCGGCCTGAACTGCACGATCGCCGATCGCGCCGCGCAGTGCGACGCCCCGGTGCGGCTGGTGAACGTGCAGGTCGGCGGTGCCTGCGATACGCAGATGCGCCCGGTCTCGGGTGTGCATTGACGCAGGCGTCGGCTCAGCGCGATTCGTCCGCGGCGGCAAGCGTGCGCGCGATGGTCTCGCGGGCGCGCGCGCCGAGCGCCTGCGCCTCGAGCCAGCGATCGTCAGGGCTCGCGTCCGGCACGATCGGTTCCCCCACGTGGATGGCAAGCGGTCCGCGCCGCAGCAGGCGGCGATTGCCCTTCATGAACGCATGTGCACCCACGAGCGTGACGGGCAGGATGGTCGCGCCGGTCTCGACCGCCGCGACGAAGGCGCCGCTGCGAAAGGGCAGCAGATCGGCGATCGATGCGAGACGCCCCTCGGGGAACACGACCAGGCTGGTACCGGCTCGCAGCGCAGCCGTGATGCGGGCCGCGTCGCGCACGCTCGCGGTGAAGTCCTCGCGCTCCACGAACAGCGTCCCGATGCGCGCGTAGAAACGCTGCGTCCAGTATTGCTGGCCCAGTTCGCGCATCGCCACGAAGCTGGCGGGCCAGGGCAGCAGCGCCGCCAGCAGCACGACGTCGAGATAACTGCTGTGATTGGCGACCACGACCAGCGGTCGGCGCAGGCCGTGCAGGCGCTCGGCGTTCACGATCCGCGGTGCTGCCCCGAGGAGCCTCAGCGCCGCGCGTGCCGCGCCATGCGCCATGCGCCAGCGTCCGTCCTGCCCCGGCCATGCCATCACGCCAGCCCATAGCGCGGCGCGCAGCAGGCCGATGACGGTCCAGGCATAGCCGTTGTAGGCCCAGACGCCGAGACTGCGACGCAGCCGCGATAGCGCGCCCGGCAGCGCCCGCAGCAGCAGGCTTGCGAACTGGCGCCACGGCCGTGGCGGCGCGCGCCCGAGCGCTCCCTGTTCGTAGAGTGCCCGGCACGCCTCGCGGCGCAGCTTGCCGCTCGAGGTCTTGAGGATGGTTCCGCCCGGCACCAGCATCGCGACGTCGGGCGGAGATCCCGCGACCTCGCTGCAGACGCGGTTGATCGCCGGGATCAGCTGTTCGGGCGTGGTGATGTGCGCCGGATGCGCCTCGGCGACCACGACCAGGCGCTCGCGCCCGCTCGCGGGTTCCGGGCTGCCGAAGACGGCGACGCGGCCGCGGCGCACGCCGGGGATTTCACCCACGGCGTGCTCGATCTCCTCGGGGTAGAGGTTGCGGCCGGCGCGGATGATCATCTCCTTCGCCCGCCCGGTGAGATAGAGCTCGCCGTCGGCCAGGTAGCCGTGGTCGCCGGTGGCGAGCCAGCCGTCGCGGATCAGTGCGGCGGTGGCCTCCGGATTGCGGTAATAGCCGGCGGTTGCCGAGGGGCCGCGGAACTGGATGCGCCCCTGCTCGCGCTCGCCCACTTCCACGCCGGCGGCATCGACGATGCGGATCTCGTGCCCGGGAATCGCCTCGCCGCAGCACACGAAGCGCAGCGCGCCGGGGTCGTCCGCCGCCGCCGGCACGGCCAGGCCGCGGCGCGCGAGCGCCTCGCGCTGTACCACGTCCACGCGCGGCAGCGAGCCGGGTTTCGGAAACGCCAGCGCGACGCTGTTCTCCGCGAGGCCGTAGACCGGGTACATGGCCTCGCGCCTGAAGCCGTAGCGCGCGAAGCGCTCGCAGAAGCCCTCCATGGAGCGCGCGCTGATCGCCTCCGCGCCGTTGAGCGTCGCGCGCCAGCTGCCGAGGTCGAGTCCCTCGAGGCTCTTGTCGTCGATTTTCGACAGGCACAGCTCGTAGGCGAAGTTCGGCGCGGCCGACAGCGTGCCGCGGTGGCGGTGGATGGCCCAGAGCCAGCGCTGCGGGCGCAGCAGGAAACGCAACGGCGACATGATGACCAGCTGCGCGCCGACGTAGAGCGTGGCGAGGCAGGCGCCGATCAGGCCCATGTCGTGGTAGAGCGGCAGCCAGCTCACGAAGACGTCGTCGCCGGTTGCGCCCAGTACACCCGCGGCCGTGCGGATATTGCTCAGCAGGTTTGCATTGCTCAGCATCACGCCCTTCGGTGCGCCGGTGCTGCCGGAGGTGTACTGCAGCAGCGCGAGATCCCCCGCGTGCCGCGTCACGGGTTGCAGCGCGGCGGATTTGCCGGCCAGTTCCCCGACACACAGCACCTCGCGCAGCGAGGGCACCATGGCGCGGGTGAGGCGGGCGAGCGCGCGACCCTCGGGCACGGTGATGAGCACCTGCGCTCCGGCGTTTTCGAGGATGCCGCCTTGGCGGCGCATATGGTCCTCGAGCTCGCTGCGCCGCGCCGGCGGGTAAACGGGCACGGGTACGGCGCCGGCGAGCAGCGTGCCGAAGAACGCGAAGAAGTACTCGAGGCAGGTGGGCAGCATCAGGGCCACGCGATCGCCCGGCTCCACGCCCGCGGCCTGCAGGCCCGCAGCCGTCTCGGCAGAGCGCGCGTACAGTTCCCCGAAGCTGAGCGTGGGCCCGTCGCCATGGTCCTCGAAGAACGTCAGGTAGCGGCGCGAGCCCTGATGCTCGGCGTGCCAGCGCAGGACATCCGTGATTGTCGTGGCCTGCGCGGGGGTTCCCGCGCCCGGCGGGGGCGGGATCGTGCCCAGGGCGCCGGTGCGAGCGGCCGCGACGACCTGCCACAGTTCGCGCACGCTGTTCAGTTCAACGAGTCGTTGCTCCGGCAGCGCCACCCCGAAGCGGTCCTCGACGCGGCGGTAGAGCTCCATGCGCCCGAGGCTGTCGAGTCCGAGGTCGCGGTCGAAGCGGGCATCCGGCGTCATTCGCGCGTGGGCCGCGGCTCCCGGTCCGAGCAGCTCTGCCAGGATCTGCAGCACCACCTCCGCACCGGCCTCTGTCTGCTCGACCATCACGACACCTGCAACGAAGAAGGAGTAACCTTGGCAATGCGATCCGGTATCGCGCGCGGCACGCGCGAATGTCATGGTGCCTCAGGCATGCGAGGCTGTGCAATTCATCAGGAAAAGGTAGGTGCGATGGAGGCGAAGCTCAGGGAACTGGTTGCGCGCAGCGAGATCTGGCAGGTGCTGCAACGCTATGCGCGCGGGCTGGACCGGATCGACAACGAGCTGGCGCGTTCCTGCTACTGGGACGATGCGATCGAGGACCACAACCATTTCGTCGGCTCGCCGGATGGATTCATCGCCTTTGCCGACCGGGCGACGCTGGGTTTCGTCAGCTGCCAGCACGGCCTGCTGAACCACAGCTGCGAGCTGGCCGGCGACGATGCGTATTGCGAAACGTATTACATCTTCACCGGCGAGATGGCCACGGCGCCGCATTTCATGTCGACCGGGCGCTACATCGACCATTTCCAGCGCCGCGGCGGCGAATGGCGCATCGCCAATCGCGTGACCATCGTGGAGGGCCATTACGAGCTCGGTGAATCGCAGCTCGGCAAGGGCATGCCGCCCGCTTACGGCCCCGGGGAAACCAGGCCTGCGAGCCGCGATCGCAACGACATCAGCTATCACCGCCCGCCGGTGCCGCGGCGGCCGAAGACGGGCTGAGATCCCGCGCACCGTGGCGCTGCGCGCAGTTCGACGACGTATCGGGGAGGGTATGCATGGCCAGGCTTCGTCCGCTCGGCGGTAGCGGGCTTTCGATCGCGCCGCTGGTGCTCGGTGGCAACGTCTTCGGCAGCAACGGCATGGATCGCGCACGCAGTTTCGCCGTGCTCGATGCGTTCGTTGCCGGCGGAGGCACGATGATCGACACGGCGGACATCTACGCGAACTATCTGCCGGGCGGAAAGGGCGGTGAATCGGAGACGATGATCGGCGACTGGCTCGCGCACCGGGGCCGACGCGACGACGTGCAGATCGCGACCAAGGTCGGCGGACCGATGACGCCGCAGCGCAAGGGTCTCGGCGCGACCAACATCGCAAGCGCGGTCGAGGATTCCCTGCGCAGGCTGCGCTGCGATTACATCGACCTCTATTTCGCGCACTTCGACGACGCCGATGTGCCGCAGGAGGAGGTCGCGCACGCGTTCGAGCGGCTGGTCAGGGCGGGCAAGGTGCGCAGCGTGGGCGCTTCGAACTTCGCGCCCGCCCGGCTCGCGAGCGCCCTCGACATTGCCGCGCGCGAGGGAGTCGCGCGATACACCGTGATGCAGCCGCTCTACAACCTGCTCGAGCGCGACTTCGAGGCGGCCCTGCGGGGACTCTGCCTGGAGCGCGATCTCGGTGTGATCGCGTACTTCGGTCTGGCGCGGGGCTATCTGACGGGCAAGTACCGCTCGATCGACGATCTGTCGAAGAGCCGGCGTGGCAGCGGCGTCAGGGCGTACATCGAAGGGAAGGGGCCGCGGGTTCTCGCCGTCATGGACGCGATCGCTGCCGATCGCGGCACCGGGCTGGCGGCGATCGCGCTGGCGTGGCTGATGGCAAAACCCGGCGTCACGGCACCCATCGCGAGCGCGACCAGCGTGGAGCAACTCGCCGAGCTCATGGATGCCCTGACACTGGAACTTACGCCCGGGGAGATGCGCCGGCTCGACGCGGCGGGCGCCTGATACGCCGCGCAGCGCCGAATCAGTCCAGCGTACCGAAGACCCTGTCGTAGAACAGCGTGATCGTGGCGTAGTTTCCCTTCTGCATGTTCTCGTGGTGAACATGGTGCTTCGCGACGATCCAGTTGATCGTCCTGAACGGGAAGTACGGCAGCTTGAAATACGTGTGATTGACCTGGTTGATCATGTGGAACGCGAGGAAGCACACGACGAGCGACGCCACGTGCGCCGGCCCGGCGACGAGCGCGTGGGCGACGATGGTGCCGAGGAAGAGCAGCACGCCGATGGCGATTTCGAGCGGATGCACATAGGTCGCATCGACCCAGCTCGGATCGCGCGCCTGGTGGTGAACCGCGTGCACGCGGCGGAAGTATCCCAGGCGGCTGTCGTGCGGCGCATGCAGCAGGAAGCGATGGGTCAGGTAGTAGAAGAAGTCATAGACCATCAGGATGACGAAGATCTCGAGCAGCACCCTGGCAAGGGAGACGTACGCGAAAGTCGCGCAAAACGGCAGGATCAGGAAATAGAACGGGAACAGGCACGCAAAGCCGGCCTTTCTGCCCCTGCTGATCATCGCCGGGTACTTTGACTGGGCGAGGCGCTTGTTGTCCTCCTCGATATTGATGTCCCGCATGCGCCTGATCGCCGGGATCCTGAATACGAGGTACTTGCCCGTCTTTATGATCGCGGCGGTCAACAGCACCACCGCGGCGGCTGCTTGCCAGTTGTAATGCTCGAGGATGGACGAAAACACGACGCCAGCCTCAGACGGGGGTTGCGGAGCGTGCCACGTCTGCCGCGCGCCGGTCGAGCCGGCCACCATACAGCGCGGGGGTCGATACCTGCGTCGGGATGATCTTGATGATCACGCGTTCGGCACCCGGCTCGTCGAGGTCGAATTCCTTGCCGGTCATGCGGCGGAACATCTTGCGGTTCAGCGAGCCTTCGGGATCGTCGCTCAGCTGCGCATGGCCGCGGATCTCGATGTAGCGGGTCCCCATCTGCGGATCGACCACGCAAAACGTGATCTGCGGATTCGCCACGAGGTTGCGGTACTTCACGCGCGACTTGAGCGTGCTGAGGCGCACGTATTCGCCATCCCAGTCGAAGCCGACCGGGTTGGTGGAAATCAGCCCGTCCTTGTGGCGGATAGTGCTGACCATGGCGAGCAGGGCGGTCTCCAGGATGCCGACATGGGTGGCTGGAATGCGGACCTCGGTCATGAATGCTCCATTAATGCTGGCGTTTCCCGAGCCCGCGGATGGCGCGGACCGGATCGGCGGCTAGCATGCCGCCCGACCGTCGAATGGTCAACAATGATGTTCAAATGACGCATTAAACCGGTGTCATGCCGCGGCCCCATGCGAACGATATGGCGGCGCCGCCGCGTTACGGCGCCGAAACAATGGCACAACAAACCCGCAGCAGGCGGAAATCCGCCTGATACGGATTTCCCGCACTGTCTGCAGCGTCACAACCGGCACAGCAACCGACGGGAGGATGCCATGACACCCAGCAACAGAGCTTCCATCACCAACCGGATCGCGGTGTTCTGCTACGGCGTGATCTGCTACGCGATCTTCTTCGCCACGTTTCTCTATCTCGCGGGATTCATCGGCAACGTGCTCGTGCCGACATCGATAGACGGCCCGCCGCGGGTGGGAATGCTGCGGGGGCTCCTCACGGACCTCGGGCTGCTGGGGCTGTTTGCCGTGCAGCACAGCGTCATGGCCCGGCCGGCCTTCAAGCGCTGGTGGACCCGTTTCGTGCCGCAGGCCGCAGAGCGCAGCACCTACGTGCTGTTCTCGAGCATCGCGCTGATCGCGATGTTCGCGTTCTGGGAACCGCTCGGCGGCCTGGTGTGGAATCTGCACGGCCATGCCGGCCGGAACCTCATGTGGGTGGCATTCGCCGGCGGCTGGCTGCTGGTGCTGATCGCCACCTTCCTGATCAACCACTTCGACCTCTTCGGCCTGCGCCAGGTGTGGCTGAACCTACTCGGCAGGCCCTACACCCCGCTGCGTTTCGCCACGCCGTGGCTCTACCGCAGGGTGCGCCATCCGCTCTACGTGGGCTGGCTGTTCGCCTTCTGGGCCACGCCGACGATGACGCTGACGCACCTGGTGTTCGCGCTGGCGCTGACTGCGTACATTCTCGTGGCGATCCGCTACGAGGAGCGCGACCTGATCGAGGTGCACGGCGAGTCCTATCGCCGCTACCGCGAGCAGGTGCCGATGCTGGTCCCGCGCCCCGGCAGGGCAGCAAGCGGCGCCGGGGGGCAACCGCTGAGCGCATGACCGGGCGCGCAACCGCCAGCCGGGCGCGGGTCGAACCGCGTTTGCGGCTGGCTTTCGCCGTGCCGCAGTCACGGGGCTGGCGAGGACTTGTGCATTGCGGCCCCGAGGAGTAAAAAACCTCCAGTTGACTCCCCGGTCGAGAATCAGCCGAGGTGAGCATGGACCAGCGCCATGCGGTGCTCGTCGTCGATGACGACCCGTCGATCCGCGAGATGCTCGCGGAATATCTCTCGGAACGCGATTGCACGGTATTCGCAGCGGCCGACTGCGGCCAGGCGCGGGAGTTCGTGGCGGCCCGGCCCTGTGGCGTGGTCCTGCTGGACATCGGGCTGCCCGGCGAAGACGGACTGAGTTTCGCCCGCTACCTGCGCGAGCGCCACGACATCGGCATCATCATCCTCTCCGGCGCCGGGGAGACCATCGACCGGATCATCGGCCTGGAAATCGGGGCCGACGATTATCTCGCCAAGCCCTTCGACCTGAGGGAGCTCCACGCCCGCCTGAAGAGCGTGGCGCGCCGCTACCTTCGGCCTGTCGTATCCAGCGTCGCCGCGGCGCAAGGCGCTGCGCCAGGCACGCGGCAGCTGAGCGTGGGCGATTGCCGGCTCGATCTCGACCGGCAGCAGCTGTTCGGTGCCTCGGGCGAGGAAATCGCCGTCACGGCGATGGAGTTCGACCTGCTGCGCGTATTCGCGGAGCGCCCGAACCGTCCGCTGTCGCGGGACACCCTGCTCGACCTCACCCAGAACCGGGAGTGGGATCCCTTCGACCGCTCGATCGACATACGCATCGCGCGGCTGCGCCGCAAGATCGAAGCCGATCCCGAGAAGCCGCGCATCATCCGCACCGTGCGCGGTGTCGGCTACATGTTCTGCCGCTCCGACTGAAGCGGGCGGGGGTGCGCCGTGTATCGGCACTGTATCAATTGATTCATTTGTTTCCGTGCGCAACGGCGCCACGGCACGGTTGCTAGACTGGGGTCGATCGCAGCAAGACCGGGGGCGAGACGTGTCATGAAACCCGCGCCAGCCAGCATGCATGCAGCCAGCCCCGTTGCGGCGGACCCGCTGAAGCTGCCGGGCGCCGGTGACAACGCGCGGCGCATCTTCGAGCGGGCGCGCGAGATGATCTATCTGCGCGACGGCGCGGGCCGTTTCACCTTCGTCAACAGGACCGGCGTGCGCTGGCTGGGGCTCGGTAACGAACAACTGCTGGGCCGTTCCGAGGTCGAGCTGTTCGATGGCCGCGCCGGCGTGAACTACCGCAGCTGGGGCAACGACGCGCAGACGCTGCGCAGCGGTTGCGCGCGGCAGTTCGAGGAAATGCTCACGCTGCGCGGTCGCGCTCGGCACCTGATGTCGATCAAGTTGCCCATAATCGATGACTCGGGCGGTATCGGATCGCTGATCAGCATCGGCATCGATGTCACCCGGCGCAAGCTGATGGAGTCCGCGCTGCAGAACGTCGCGCTCAGCATTACCAGCGTGCAGGGCGAGAACGTGCTGCGTGAACTCGTCGGCTACGTGTGCGGTAGCCTGCAGGTCGATTTCGCGCTGATCGGCAGCGTCAGGGATGGCGTGGTCGATACGCTCGCCGTCTGCGATCGCGGCGTGGCGCAGGAAAAATTCGCCTATGATCTCGCGGGCACGCCCTGCGAGGACGTTGTGGGCAAGCAGTTCATCATCCACCCCGACAACCTGTTGCACCATTATCCCGGCAACGCGCTGCTGCGTCGATTCGGTTTCCGCAGCTACGCGGGGATTCCGCTCTTCGATTCCGCCGGCGAGGCGATCGGGATTCTTGCCGTGCTTCACCGGCGACCCATGCGCCAGCCGCAACTCGTGGCGTCCCTGCTGAAGATCTACTCGGTTCGTGCCGCGGCGGAACTCGAACGGTTGCGCGCCGACGCGGCACTGCGCGAGGCCGAGGCCAGCTACCGTGCCATCTTCGAGGCGGCCGAGGACCCCATATTCGTCCATGACTGGGACAGCGGCGCGATCGTCGACGTCAACGGCAAGGCCTGCGAAGTCTACGGTTGCTCCCGCGAGCAGCTACTGTGCTCGACGGTAGGGGATTTCAGCGCCGGTGATCCTCTTTACACGGACGCACGCGCGATGGAGTGGATCGAGCGCGCCAAGCGCGACGGCGCGGTCGAATTCGCGTGGCATCGCCGCGCTGCCGACGGCAGCCTGCGCTGGGACGAGGTGCGCCTGAAGAGCGCCCTGATAGGCGGCAAGCCGCGGGTGCTGGCATTCACGCGCGACATCACCGAGCGCAAGCTGTCCGAGGAGGCGCTGCGAGCGAGCGAGGAGCAGTATCGCTCGATCTTCAATGCGTCCACCGACGGCCTGCTGCTGTTCGCCCGGGACGGGCGCGTCATCGATGTCAATCCGGCCTTCGCGGCCCTGGTCGGCTGTTCGGTGGCAGAGGTGATGCATTCGCCGCCACATGCCTTCGTCGCGCCGGAGAGCGGGGAGAACCTGCGCCAGCTGATGGCGACGGTGGTCTCGGGCGAGTTCTTCGAGGCCGAGGGCATGATCCTGCACCGTGACGGACACCCGATTCCGGTCAACGTGCGTGGTGTGCCGGTGGTCTACCGGGGCGATGCGCACCACCTGGCGATAGTGCGCGACATCTCGCGCCACATCGAACAGCAGCAGCAACTGGTATTCAGCGAGCGCCGCCTGCGCGCCACCGTCGAGAGTTCGCTGGACTGCATCATGGCGATCGATCGTGGCGGAAGGATCATCGAGTTCAATCCGATGGCCGAAGCCACCTTCGGCATCCCGGCGCGCGAGGCCATTGGCCGCAATGTCGCGCTGCTGATCCCGGAACGCTTCCATGCGGTGCATGAGGCCGCGATGGCGAGGGTGTTGCGCGAGGGCGGCGGCGGCCTGATCGGTCGACATCTCGAGGTCGTGGTGCGGCGCGCGGACGGCTCGGAGTTCGATGCCGAGCTGGTGGTTTCCACTGCCGACAGCGCCGAGGGCCGCATCGTCATCGGCTTCCTGCGCGACATGACCGAGCACAGGGTCGCGCAGGCCGAGCGCGAACGCCTCGAGGCGCAGTTGCGCCAGGCCCAGAAAATGGAGGCCATCGGCCACCTTGCGGGCGGCGTGGCGCACGATTTCAACAACCTGCTGACCAGCCTCACGGGCTACGTGGCCATGGCCAGCGAGCGCCTGGCGCTGATCGGCGAAACCAGGGCGGGCCGCTACCTGCAGAAGTCGCTGCAGTCGGCGGAGCGGGCGCGCCACCTCATCCAGCAGCTGCTGGTGTTCAGCCGCGGGCAGCGCGGCGAACCGGTGGCGGTGCAATTGACGCGTCACCTCGGGGAATTTGTCGACCTGCTGCGCTCGACGCTGCCATCGAGCCTGGATTTCCAGCTCGAGTTCGAGCCGGATGTGCCGGTGGTGATGGTCGACCCGACGCAACTCGACCAGGTGCTGATGAACCTCTGCATCAACGCGCGCGATGCGATGGAGGGGCAGGGCGCGATGCGCGTGACCGTGC
>JAKJFB010000419.1:369-3000 GCA_022705125.1 Pseudomonadota bacterium | reverse complement strand
GCCCGATTGGTAGTAGCCGCTGCGCGCCCACATCCGGCACGCCAGGGTCTGGTACATCAGCCAGCCATTGGCGAGTACATCGAGCGCAGGCTCGGGAGTCTCGACCTGCACCGCACCGAGGGTGTGATTCCAGCGCTGCCACACCGCCTCGAGCGCCGTGCGCGCGGCTTCCGCACCGCGGAACCGGCGCACGAGCACACTGGCCTCGTCGGCGTTGCGGCC
Source organism: Pseudomonadota bacterium (assembly GCA_022705125.1). The sequence goes on along the minus strand of JAKJFB010000419.1, from coordinate 2,778 downwards.
GACGCCGAGGCGGAACACGATCTCGCCTGCCTGCCCGGCTGGCAGATCGACCGTGACCTGGATCGCCCCGCACGGGTCCAGCCCCGCCCCCACCGTGCCCGACAGGCGCGATCGCCCCAGGGCCGCAGGATGGCGCAGGCTGCCGTTGCGACCGACGAATTCGGCACGGTCGCCGCTCACCCTGCGGGTCGGATCATCGACATCGAAGAAGGCCACACGCTCGGCGAACTCGGCATTGAAGGGATTGCGCGCCAGCAATGCGCCGCTGGCGGAGTCGATTTCCGTGCTGACGTGCATGGCCGACTTCGCCCGCAGGTCGCCCAGCACCCATTCGACGTACGCAGTCGCCGACAGCCGACGCGGCCGTCCGGACTCGTTGCGCAGCTTTAACACCGAGAACTTGATCGCGGCATCGGTGGCGACATACACCCACAGCTCGGAGACGATGCCATGCACCCGCGTCTCGAAGACGCTGTAGCCAAAGCCGTGGCGGATCACGCACGTGGCCTCGGCCCGCATCGGCTGCGGCGTCGGCGACCACGACTCGCCGCTGTCCTCATCGCGCAGGTAGAGCGCTTCGCCGCCCGCATCGCTGACCGGGTCGTTGTCCCACGGCGTCAGGCGGAACTCGTGCGCGTTCTCGCCCCACGTGTACGCCGCCCCGCGCTCCGACACCACGGTGCCGAAGGACGTATTGGCGAGCACGTTCACCCACGGCGCGGGCGTGACCTGCCCGGGCGCGAGCGTGATCACGTACTCGCGCCCGTCGGCGGTGAAGCCGCCCAAGCCGTTGCCCAGGATCAGATCGGTGCGCGGCGCCGGCCCCGACACGCCCGCAGCCCCTGAAGTCGTCGTCCCGGGACTGTCGGACGCAAGCGCCAGCGCATCGCTGCGCCGGGGCCGGAAGGCCGGCTCGCGCACCCTGGCCGGAGCTGGCTGGTCGAGCTGCTCGGCGAGGGTGCCGCGCGCATCGGAGAGCACCGCCCGCGCCACCGACTGCAGCAGGATGCGGTCTTCGCTGGCGATCTGCTCGGCCATGCGCACGAAGATGCCGCCCGGCCGGTCGATCACGCTCGCGCCCACGCCAGACGCGATCAAACCCATGATCTCGTCCTGCAGGCGCTGACGGTAGCCGACGTGCTCCTCGTTCCAGATCACCAGATCCACCGCCAGCCCCTTCAGCCGCCAGTAGGCGTGGGCCTGCACCAGTTGGCGGACGAGATCGAGGTTGGCCGTGTCGGCGATCTGCAGCAGCACGATCGGCAGGTCGCCCGAGATCGCATACCCCCACAGCCCGGACTGGCCGCGATGGTTGCGCACCAGCACGCTGGCATCGGCGCGGCGCGCGGCGTTGGCGTAGAGCACCGCGCTCGCCAGGCGAGCGTGCAACTGGGCGTCGGCGTCGCTCAGGTCGAGCTGGCGCAGCACGACCTGGCTGTGCGTCCACGACAGCTCGAAGACGCGGTCGGCGAGGTGGCGGTCCTGGTACTTGTCGATCAGGCACTCGGCCACCTCGCGGCGCTCGGCGATGCCGGTGACGATGTCGATCATGGCGGTCTGGTCAGGCTCGAGGGTGACCGTGCAGCGGATGGCCACGATCGGGTCGAGCACCGAGCCCTCGCTGTCGGACAGCGGCCCCGCGGCGCGCATCGCCAGTGGCTCCGCGGTGCTGGCATTGCGGCCGATGAAGCGTGCGCGATCGGTCTCGTAAGACACCGTGCCCGGCCCGGCCTTGGAACCAGGCTCAGCCCCAACCCCGGACGCCACTCCGGACGCCTGCGGGCGCACCACCATCAGATGGAACATCCACGGCGCCTGCTCGTCGCGCGAACGCGGCCGGCGGGTGCACAGGATGGCCTGGCGGGCGCGCACGATCTCGGTCTGCACGAACAGGCTGCTGAACGCCGGATGCAAGGCGTCGGTGGCCGGTGGTGCGATCACCACCTCGGCGTAGCTGGTGAGCTCGAGCTGTCGGCGCTGGCCCGAGCGATTGGTGAGGCGCACCCGGCGCAGCTCGATGTCGTCCTCTGGCGAGACGACGATCTCGGTGTAGGTCTCGATCTGGTCCACCCTGCCTACGTCCACCCTGTCGCCGCCCTCCCCTGCGCTGCCCTCGCTCGAGCTCCCGTCACCGAGCACGTCGTGGCGGCGGAACTCGGCGCGGCCTTCGGAAAAGATCGCCTCGTAGACGGCCGATGGCTTCAGCGTGGGCTGGCAGGTGGTCGACCACACCTGCCCGGTGCCCAGTTCGCGCAGGTAGCAGAACGCGCCACGGTTGTCACAGGTGCCGTCTTCGCGCCAGCGCGTGAGCGCGAGCTCCTTCCACCGGCTGTAGCCGCCACCGGCGTTGCTGAGCATGACGTGGTAGCGCCCGTTGGACAGCAACTGAACCTCGGGCATCGGCGTGTG
>JAKJFB010000419.1:0-359 GCA_022705125.1 Pseudomonadota bacterium | reverse complement strand
TCGGTGGTTCCTCAGCGGGCGCCGCCGAGTGCATCTCGGCGAGCTGGGCAGTGTGCGGAAACAGTTCGGTCGCGCGCGGGATGCGTTCCTGCAGCAGCAGCAGCGCCGACTGGAACTCCCGATCGGCCTCGAAGCGGCGCTGCATGGGGCGCGCCAGCACGAGGGAGGCGAGCGCGAGCAGCGTCATGCCCTGATGGTGCGCCATGAACGAGCGCACCACGACGCATTCCTGCCCGCGCCGCTGGCGCGCCGGCGTGTAGTCGATGGCTTCGAACAGGCCGAAGCGGCCCATGAAGTCTGCCGCGGCCAGGCGCTGCAGATTGGCGCACGCCTCCTCGGGCGCCACCATCAGCGCCAGC
>JAKJFB010000418.1 GCA_022705125.1 Pseudomonadota bacterium | reverse complement strand
CGGAGCGGTTCGCCCGCGCGGCACGTTGTTTGGCGAAGTCATGGGCCATGGTCGAATCTGCAGTGTGGGTGCGCCGGAGCGCTGCGGCTACGGGCGGGCCGGCGGCCCGCGAGTGCGCATTATCAGGGTCGCGTGGGCTGTTGCCAAACAGCGCCGCGTTTTCAGGCGCCTTCCTGCGGGTCCACGTCGATGTGCCAGCGCTCGACGCCGGGCGTGCGCCGGGTCTCGAGCAGCCCGCACGCGGCATCGAGGGCGGCGTGCAGCGGGGTGCGCTGCGCGTGCGACAGCAGCAGCTGCAGCCGGTGGAACCCGGCGCGGCGCTGCATCGGCGCCGGCACGGGGCCGATGATCTGCACCGTGCGGTGCTCGTGCAGCAACTCCTGCTTGAGCTCCTGCAGGAGCGCGAGCGCGGGCTGCTGCTCGCGGCTCTCGGCGCGCAGGATCGCCAGATGCGCGTAGGGCGGCAGCCCCTGCTGGCGGCGTTCGACGAGGATCGGCTCGATGAATGCCTCGTAGCCCCCGTCCACCAGTCGCGTCAGCCAGGGATGCCCCGGGTGGAAGGTCTGCACCAGTACCTCGCCGGGACGCTCGGCGCGCCCGGCGCGCCCGGCGACCTGTACCAGCAGCTGCCCGGTGCGCTCGGCGGCGCGGAAGTCGGCGCTGAACAGCCCGCCGTCGAGGTCGATGATCGCGACCAGCGTCACGTGCGGGAAGTGATGCCCCTTGGCCAGCATCTGCGTGCCGACCAGGATGCAGGGCTCGCCGCGCTCGAGCTGGCCGATGAGCTGTTCCATCGCGTCGCGTGCCTGCATCGTGCCGCGATCGATGCGCCGGATGGGGAAGGCGGGGAACAGGCGCTGCAGTGCGTGCTCGGTGCGCTCGGTGCCGGTGCCGAGCGCGATCAGGCGCGCGCTGCGACAGTGCGGGCAGCTCAGCGGTACCGCTGCGCGCGCATCGCAGTGATGGCACCACAGCAGCCGTTGGGCGCGGTGCAGCGTCATGCGCGCGTCGCAGTGCTGGCACTCGCCCATCCAGCCGCAGTCGGTGCAGCTCAGCACCGGTGCCCAGCCGCGGCGGTTCAGGAACACCAGCGCCTGGTTGCCCGCGGCGAGCTCTGCGCCGATGCGCGCGATGGTTTCGCCGCACATGCCGCCTTCGAGCGCCTGCCCCCTGACGTCGAGCAGTCGCACCGCGGGCGGGCGCGCGGCACCGGCGCGCTCGTGCAGCCGCAGGTGCAGGAAGCGGCCGCTCGCGCAGTTCGCGAGGCTCTCGGTGGAGGGCGTGGCGGAACCGAGTACCACGGGCACGCCGAGCTGGCGCGCGCGCACCACCGCGAGGTCGCGCGCCGAGTAGCGGAAGCCTTCCTGCTGCTTGAACGAGGCATCGTGCTCCTCGTCGATGATGATCGCCCCGAGTTCGGGCAGCGGGCTGAACAGTGCCGAGCGCGTGCCGATCAGCACCCGCGCCCGGCCGTCGGCGCAGTGGCGCCAGGTGTCGAGGCGTTCGCGGTCGCCAAGCCCCGAGTGCAGCACCGCGATGCCGTGCCCGAAGCGTGCCTCGAAGCGTTGGCGCGTCTGCGGGGTGAGGCCGATCTCGGGTACCAGCACCAGCGCCTGGCGCCCCGCGGCGAGCACGCGCTCGATGAAGCGCAGGTACACCTCGGTCTTGCCGCTGCCGGTCACGCCCTGGAGCAGCGCGCAGTGAAAGGCGCCGCAGGTCTGTTCCAGTGCCGCCAGCGCCGCCCGCTGCCCGGCATTCAGTGCCGGCGCCGCGGCGCTGGCCGATCGCGCCGGCGCCGCGGGCGTCGCGGCGTGGCCCGCCGGTGCGGCCATCGCCAGGCCCTTGTGCTCCAGCGCGCGCAATGTCGCGCCGTCGATTCCGGCGGCGCGGCAGGCGGCATCGTCCGCGGGGCCCTGTCGCTGCAGGAACGCGAGTGCCGCGGCCTGCTTCGGGGCGCGTGCGAGCGCCGCCTCGCCCAGCCCGAAACTCTCCGTCGTCGCCTGCCAGCAGCGCGCGACGCGCCGCGGCGCGCGCTCGACCGTGCGCAGTTCCACCGGCAGCGTGTTCACGACCACCTCGCCGAGCGGCGCGTGGTAGTAGCGGGCGGCGAAGGTGCAGAGCGCGAGCAGGTCCGGCGGCACGAGCGGTGCGGCGTCGGGTAGCGCCAGGGCGCGGCGCAGCTTCCCCGGCGCCAGCTCGCTGCGCGCGATCACCTCGGTGATCACGCCGACCAGGCGCCGCGGTCCCAGCGGCACCACGACGCGCATGCCCGCGCCGATCGCGGCCGCCTCGACCCCGGCCGGCGGCAGGTAGTCGAGGGCGTGGCGCAGCGGTGCGGGGATAGCGACGCGCAGGATCGGTTCGGCGGGCATGGTCGGAGGGTATGGGCGCGTCCGCGGCCCGTCCAGCCCCCGGACGGGTATTTTCCACAGCCGCCGACCGGGCGGCTTGCCATCGCGGGTCCCAGTGCTTAGTATGCCGCGCTCTTTTTTATTCCAACGGCGCGGCGATTCCCCCCGGCCAGAGCAGGGCGGGCGCCAGGGCGCGGCAAGGTGACACGATGAAAGCCGATATACATCCCGCTTACGACAAGGTTTCCGCCAACTGCAGCTGCGGCAACGTGATCGAGACGCGCTCCACGCTCGTGAAGAACCTGCATATCGACGTCTGCTCGAAATGCCACCCGTACTACACGGGCAAGCAGAAGGTGATGGACACCGGCGGTCGTATCGACCGTTTCAAGAAGCGTTTCGGCGCTGTCGGCACGCGCCGTCAGGACTGATTCCTCCGGCGGCCGGGCATTGTTGCCGAGCGCTGCCGCCTTCCTGCAGAGGCTGTCCGGGACGCCGGTCGCGCGAGCGGCCGGCGTCCTGCTGTGCGTCTGCTGCCTGGCGCGGGTCGCCGCGGCGGATCCTTCCTGTGCTCCCGGTCCCGGACTCACGCCCGCTCGCCTGGCCAAGGTGGTCGATGGCGACACGCTGGCACTCGCCGACGGCAGTCGCCTC
>JAKJFB010000417.1:2757-3022 GCA_022705125.1 Pseudomonadota bacterium | reverse complement strand
CTGCTGGTCCCGACGATGATCTACGCCCTGCTCGACCATCCACGCTTCGAGGAGTTCGACCTCTCGAGCCTGGAGACGGTGTTCTATGGCGCATCGGCTATCGCGCCTTCCCGCCTCAGGGAAGCGATCGAACGCATCGGCCCGGTCTTCTGCCAGTTCTATGGCCAGGCCGAGGCGCCGATGGCAATCACGATGCTGCGCAAATCCGAGCACGACGTGAACGATATGCGTCGCCTGGCAAGCTGCGGGCGTCCCTCGCCGTGGG
>JAKJFB010000417.1:0-2747 GCA_022705125.1 Pseudomonadota bacterium | reverse complement strand
GTGGGTGCGTGTCGAACTGCTCGACAGCGACAACCGGCCGGTGCCCGACGGGGAACCCGGCGAAATCTGCGTGCGCGGGCCGCTGGTGATGGACGGCTATCGCGACAACCCGCAACTGACGGCCCAGGCCTTCGCTGGCGGGTGGCTGCACACCGGCGATGTCGCGGTGCGCGACCCGGGCGGTTTCCTGCGCATCATCGACCGCACCAAGGACATGATCGTGACCGGCGGATTCAACGTGTATCCGCGCGAGATCGAGGACATCATCGCGCAACACCCGGCGGTGTCGCAGGTCGCGGTCATCGGCGTGCCGCACCCCAGGTGGGGCGAGGCGGTGAAGGCGCTGGTGGTGCTGCGCCCCGGCCAGAGTGCGACGGAGGAGGAACTCATCGCTCCCGTCGCCGAGGCCAAGGGCTCGTTCCAGGCGCCCAAGTCGGTGGAATTCCTCGACGCCATTCCGCAGACCGCCGTCGGCAAGCCGGACAAGAAGGCCCTGCGCGCCTTGTACGCACAGGCCGGAGCCTGAGCCCGGCCGGCACTGCGGCCGCGATCATTGCGCGGCGGCCGGGAGCCTGAAGGCGATCAACTCGGCCCCCATGCGCGAGAGCGCGTTGCCACCGGCGGCGATCACCACGAACTGCGCACCGGACTTGCCCCGGTACGTCATCGGCACCGCGTGACCGCTGTAGGGCAAGCGCGTCTTCCACAGTTCGCTGCCATCCGCGCTGGAATAGGCGCGGAAGTAACCGTCCATGCTGGCCCCGATGAAGAACAGGCCGCTGGCGGTGGCGATGCCGCCGCCGAAGTTCGGCGCGCCGGTGTCGGGGAACAGCGCCGGCACCGGCCACGGCGCCAGGCCCTCCAGCGTGCCGAAGGGAATGCGCCATTTCACCTCGCCGCTGCGCAGGTCCACCGCCGCGAGGCTGCCCCAGGGCGTGGGGCTGCAGGGCGCGCCGAGGAAGGATTCCAGCGGCCCGCGGCGCGCGACGTAGGGCGTGCCGTTCATCGGGTAGACCTCGTTGGGATACTGCTGCGCGGCGGGATCCAGGCCGGCGGCCTCCTCACGCGGAATCAGCTGCACCACCTGCGCGATGTGGTTCTGGTTCACGATCAGCAAGCCGCGCCCGGAATCGATAGCCGCGCTGCCCCAGTTCATGCCGCCCGAGCTGTGCGGATAACCGATCGAGCCCGCGAGCGTCGGCGGCGTGAAGGCACCGTCCCAGCGATACCGCGCAATCTTGCGCGCGCAGTCCCGGCGGTCGAGCGGCGTGAAGCCGTGCGCATCCTCCGGCGCCATCGCGCTCGGGTGCATCGGCGCGGGATGCGTGGGGAATGGCTGCGTGGGCGACAGCGTCTCGCCGGGCACGCCATCCTGGGGCACCGGCCGCTCCTCCACCGGGTACAGCGGCGCGCCGCTGACGCGATCCAGCAGGAAGATATGGCCGACCTTGGTGGTCTGCGCCACCGCCGGCACGCCGCCGCCGACACCGTCGGCCTGGAACAGGATCGGCGCGCTCGGCGTGTCGTAGTCCCACACGTCGTGGTGCACGCCCTGGAAACTCCACACCACCTGCCCGGTCTCTATCGACAAGGCCACCGTGGAACTGCCGTAGTGATCGAGGCCATGGCGCTCGCCGCCGTAGAGGTCCGGCGACGGATTGCCCGTGGGCACGAACACCAGCCCGCGCTCGTGGTCCCCGGTGATGATCGACCAGCTGTTCGGCGCGCCGGCCTGCCAGGGGCTCTTGCGCGCCGACGGCCGCGGCTGCCAGCCCGGCGGCACCGGGTTCCAGGCCCAGGCGAGCGCGCCCGTGCGCGCATCGAAGGCGCGCACCATGCCCGGCGCGGCATCGACCTCGAGGTTGTCGGCAACGAAGCCGTTGATCACCACGCGATCACGCATCACCAGCGGCGGCGAGGTGGGGTGCACGGCCCAGGCGCGCGGCTCGTCGAGATCCCGGCGCAAGTCGACGCGGCCGTCCGTGCCGAAATCGCCGCATGGCCTGCCGGTGTCGGCGTCGAGCGCGAGCAGTTCCGAGTCCGAGGTGCCGTAGAAGATGCGCCTGGCGCAGAACGCGCCCGCCGGCGCCGCGCTGTCCTCCCAGTACGTCACGCCGCGGCAGTTGAGCGGATAGGGCCCCTCGCCCGTGAGCGTCTTCACCGCGGGATCGAACTGCCAGAGTTCCGCGCCGGTCTCGGGATCGAGCGCGAACACGCGCTGGAACGGCGTGCAGTAATACAGCCGCCCGTTTACCGCGAGCGGTGTGGCCTGGAAGTAGGTTGCGCGCGTCCTGCCGCTGCCGTCGGCATGATCGCCGCTGCGGTGCGTCCAGGCCACTTCCAGCGAGGCCACGTTGGCCGGCGTGATGTCGGTGAGGCCCGAGAAATGCGTGGCGCCGGCATCGCCCCCCCATACCGGCCACTCGTTCGCGGCGCCAGTCGCGGGTTCGGCGAGCAGCCAGGCGCTGAAAACGGCGAGCAGCCATCCGGCGCGTCGGGCGCCGCGGAAAACGGAAAACGGCATGGGCTTGCGAATCCTGCAGGTGACTGTGACTGGCGCGAGGCGCCGGCATTGTAGTCGAGTTCGATGGCTTTGCACGCGGCGAAAACCAGCCTCAATTGCCGCGCAGCAGCCGCTCGGCCAGTGTGAGCGCCTGCGCGATGCACTGGTCCATGTTGTAGTACTTGTAGGTGCCCAGCCGGCCACAGAACAGGGTGTCGGTCTCGGCCGCCGCGAGGGCCTTGTA
>JAKJFB010000416.1 GCA_022705125.1 Pseudomonadota bacterium | reverse complement strand
ACATTCGCCAGCACCAGCGCGCCGGCCATGCCAGCCAGCCCCACCGCAACGGTGCAAGCCTGCGCGAAAAGGACCTGCGCGCGGTCGCCCGCCCCCTGCCTCAGACGCACAAACCAGTCACTTGTCAGCGCCGTGGCCGAGGAATTGATGTTCGCGGCCAAACTCGTGATGGTGGCGGCAAACAATCCCGCCAGGATGATCCCGGCGGCTCCCGCCGGCAGATCGTTCGCCATAAACAACGGCAGCACCGAATCGGCTTTGGGCATCGTCACCGGCAACCGTTCCGGCTGGCTCCAATAAAAGGTGTACAGCGCCGTCCCGATGGCAAACGAGATAAATCCCGTCACCAGAAACGGCACATTCAGCCACAGGCTTCGGCCGGCCTCGCGAATATCGGAGGTCGTCATGTACCGCTGGATCACGCATTGGTCGCTGGTGTATGATATCAGGCATTCGATAAATCCGCCGATCAGCACCGCCCAGATCACCGGCTGCGAGAAGTCAAAGCCGAGGTCAACCATCTTGAGTTTTCCCGCACGGCCCGCGATGCGGAAAACGCCGGACAACCCGCCCTCCGTCCCGTCGATCAACAGATAGAGCAGCAGCAGGGTCCCGCCCGCCAGCACGGCCGACTGCACCACGTCGCTCCAGATCACCGCCTCGATCCCGCCTGTGGCGCAGTACAGAATCGTCAGCAGACACACGATCACAATGCAGGTGTTGACATCCGCGCCCGTCGCGGCGGCGACGGCCAGGGCGGGCAGGTAGGCCACCACCGCCACGCGCGCCACCATGAACAGGATGAACGCCAGACTCGCGAACAGCCGGCACGCGAGGTTGAACCTCCGCTCGAGATACTCGTAGGCGCAGGTCAGGTTCAGCTTGCGGAAGAACGGCAGATAGCAGCCGATCACGATCGGCGGGATCAATATGATGCAGAAGCACTTGGGCGCGTATTGCCAGTTTGACATATAGGCCAGCGCTGGGACCGCGAGAAAGGAGATCGAGCTGGTCATCGCCGCGAAGATGCTGATGCCCGCCGCCCACCAGGGGATCCGCCCGCCGCCTTTGAAGAAATCGTCCGCGCTCTTCTTCTTGCGCATGAACCAGAGGCCCAGGCCTGCAAGCCCGAAAAAGTAGACAGCCATCACCGCCCAGTTCAGCGGGTGAAATTTCCGCTGCTGAACAAACCGCCCGACGGCGCAAACCGGCGCGCGGGCACCTGCCTCGTCTGCGTCGGATACGAGCAGCAGGCTCCCGTCCGAGCGCTTCGCCACCGCACAGCCGAGGGCCGACGAAAAAGGCGCCTCGCCTAACACGAACCAGCGGTCCGTCACCGTGTGGTACGCCAGCACGTTCCGGTTCCCGCGAATGCGTTCCGGCGACACGGGCGCTTCCGCGTTGAGCCCGCCGAAGAACAGGGCATGCTGATCGCCGCTCGTCACACAGCGCGCACTGATCAGCGGCCATGCCGCCGCCGGGGGCGCGGACGGCCCGTCCGCGGTCGGCACCGCCGGTGCGATCACCCGCCAGACGCCCGCGCCAGCCGGCTGCGCGAGATCATAGGCATATCCATCCGTCAGCGCCACCCGTCCGCCGTCCGCGTGCCGGACATACCCGCCGATGACGTAAAGATATTTCCGTTTCTGGTCTCCGTTCTGCACAAAGGCCACCGCCTCGCTGCGGCCTTTCAGACCGGGCAACGGCGGCAGAGATGTCCAGCCTGACTGCGGCACATCCAGATCGAGTGTCCACACGTCGCCGGCCAGGTTATCCGCTGACTCGCCGCCCGCCACGTAGACGCGGTTGTCCCAGGCTGCGGCGGCCCCCCGCCGCACGCTGCAGGGGAGATCCGGCAAAGCCGTCTCCACCGCCAGTGCCCGCGTCGCGTCCCAGGTCAGCAGCAACGCGCGGGATTGATTCTCGCCGTCCGCGCGACCGGCGACACATACAATGCCGCGCGGCGTGGCGGCGGACATGCCATCGGTGAGCGGTTGGGACAATGTGCCCGCCCGGACCCAGTTTGTACGGCCCAGCGGCAAAGCGTAAATATCCGCGCACGCCTCTTTGTCGCCGCCCATGCCCAGCGGCGGGGCAGGATCGTCCGACCCTCGCGCCAGCAGCACGACCCCCTCATGCTCTCCGGCCACCGGCACGCCGGTGCAGTTCGCCGCGCGTCCGTCCTCCTGCGGCGGCAGCGGGAAGCTGGCCGACCACTCCAGTCCGACCGGCGGCGCACCCCACGCGCGCGTCAGCCACACCAGCGCCGCGGCGCCGACTATGATCCGCTCACGAATTAGCATGACCCGTCCCATCTCCGCGCTGAACCGAAGGCCCCGGCGTCTCCCAGCCGACACTCATCCGCCGACCGGCAGCCACTCGATCCCCTGGCGGGTGGCACGCAACCGCTTGGCGCGGACATTCGAGCCGGGACCTTCTTCATAGTAGACGATCAGGATGGTTCCGTCTTTCAGCGTCACCATGCTGGGATACGCGCCGAAGACTGTGTCGACCCCCACATTCGCGCTCCATGTCCGGCACTCGTCCAGGCTGTAGTGCAGACTTGTGTCGGGCAGCCGATGCGCCATGAGGATGATGTCACCCGGCGCGCGGTGCAGGTAATGGCAATGCCCGGGAAAAGCGAACTGCTCCGCAACCGACCAGCTTTTCCCGCCGTCCTTGCTGAGCGACCACGCCGAGGTGGTCGATCCGCGCAAAGCAGCGAAGAGGCTCCCGTCCTTGAGCTGGATCAGATCGGTCTCCGCGTCAAGACGCAGGCCGCCGGTCGGGATGTCGACCGGCGTGCGCCACGTCTTGCCGCCGTCTTCGCTGAAGGTCACCGCCCCCCAGGCCGCTTTTTCGTTTTCCGCGTAGAGCCCCAAGGCCAGCCGTCCATCCGCGAGTTCACGGATCGGCGACGAACAATAATACGCCTTGGTAATCAGACGCGGCTCGCTCTCCCACGTTTTGCCGTTGTCGCTGCTGGTCACGATGAAAGCGCCAAGCGATTCATATCCCGCCTGCCCGTCCGCGCGGG
>JAKJFB010000415.1:262-3047 GCA_022705125.1 Pseudomonadota bacterium | reverse complement strand
TCTTCTTCATCGGGCTGTTGGAGCAAACCGGGTACATGGCGCGTGCGGCGTTCCTGATGGACCGGTGGATGAGCAAGGTGGGGCTGGACGGGAAATCGTTCATCCCGCTGCTCGGCTCCTACGCGTGCGCGATCCCGGGCATCATGGCCACGCGCACGATCGAGTCGGCCCGGGACCGTTTGGCGACGATCCTGGTGGCGCCGCTGATGACGTGCTCGGCACGTCTGCCCGTGTACCTGCTGCTCATCGCGGCGATCGTGCCCGACGAGCGCGTGCCGGTGCTGACGAAGATCGGGCTGATGTTCACGCTGTTCGCCCTCGGCACGGGTGCGGCGTTCGGTTTCGCGAAACTATTCAAGGGCACGTTGCTGCGGGGCGAGCAGCCGATGATGATCCTGGAGTTGCCGAAGTACCACCTGCCGTCGCTGCGGTCGGTGGCGCTGCACATGCTCGAGCGCGCGTCGCTGTTCCTGCGCAAGGCCGGTACGGTGATCCTCGCGATCTCGATCGTGTTGTGGGCGCTGACGACCTTCCCGCGGGTGCCCGACGCCACGCCGGCCGAGCAGGTGGCGCAGAGCTATGCGGGCCAGATCGGCCACGCGATCGAGCCGGCGATCAAGCCGCTCGGCTTCGACTGGCAGATCGGCGTGGGCCTGGTCACCTCGTTTGCCGCCCGCGAGGTGTTCGTGAGCTCGATGGCGGTGATCTTCAATGCCGACGACACGCGCGAGGATGCGGCGGTGCCGTTGCGCGACGCGCTGCGGGCGGCGCGGTGGCCGGACGGGCGGCCGCTGTTCACCCCGCTGGTCTGTTTCACCCTGATGGTCTTCTACGTGTTCGCGCTGCAGTGCGTGAGCACCATCGCGGTAGTCCGCCGCGAGACGGGGTCCTGGCGCTGGCCGGCGTTCCAGCTGGCCTACATGACGGCGACCGCGTGGCTGGTGTGTTTCGGGGTACGGGCGGTGGGCGTGGCCCTCGGCTGGGGTTAGCCGGACGGACTCGGGCCGCCGGGTGGTAGCTGCAATATGGGCACAAAAAAGCCGACGACCGCGGTCGTCGGCTTAGGGGAAAGCGGGGGCGCCAACTAGTTGTTGGTGGCGGGCGGGATCGTGCTTGTCGGCTTGGTGGCCGGAGGCGTCTTCGGCTGCTCATCGACGGAGGCGCGGATATCCTTTTCCGCATCCGCCGCGGCCTTCTTGAACTCGCTCACCGATTTGCCGATCCCACGCGCGAGGTCGGGCAGTCGTTTGGCGCCGAAAAGCAGGAGGATCACGAAACAGATGAGGATGATCTCGGGAGTGCCGAGGCCGAGAATCGCGAGCGCGGGATGGGAGGCGACCATGGGCGGCAAGCTAACCCCAGGGGTGGTCGAGTAAAGGGGGAAAGCCTGGGGGCGGGTCAGCGCTGCAGGCGGTCGAGGATCGCCACGAAATTGCGCAGCAGCGGCGATGGGTCGGCCCGATGCCACACGGCGTGGATGTCCATCGGGTCGCAATCGGTGCCGAGCACGGCGATCGCCAACCGCGCCGGCGGGAGCAGCAAACGCGGGATGAGCGCCACGCCCATGCCGGCGGCGACCAGCCCGACGAGCGCGGGCGCCTGCGTCGCGACCGCCCGGCTGTACCGTGGCGTGAAACCGGCATTACGGCAGACCTGTAGCAGGAAGGTGCGGTAGCCCGCGTCCGGTGTGTCGATGCTGATCCATTCGGAGTCGTGCAACTCGGCCAGGCGCACCGTGGGCCGTGCCGCCAGCGGGTGGTCGCGCGGCACGATGGCGACGAGCTCACTATGCAAGATCGGGCGCGAGGTGAGGTGGTCGTCCGGCCCGATCAGGTCGGTGGCGATGAAGCCGACATGAATCTTGTGGGCGTTGAGGGCCCTGAGCTGCTCGCCCATGGGCAGATCGCGCACGACGACCTCGACGCGCGGGTAGTTGCGCCGGTACTCCGCGATCGCTTCCGAGACGAGCGAGGCCGGAAGGCGCCAGTCCTGGCCGAGGCGCAGTTCGCCCTCGGCGCCATTGGCGACTTCCCGCACGGCGAGCGTGGCGAGGTCGACCTGGTTGAGGATCTTCTGGGCGTGCCCGTGGAAGAGTTGGCCGGCATCGGTGAGGAGGACGCGCTGCCGGTTGCGATCGAACAGCTTGGTGCCGAGTTCGTCCTCGAGCGCCTGGATCTGCCGGCTGAGCGCCGGTTGGGCGACCCGCAGCCGTTCGGCGGCGCGGGTGAAGTTCAGGGTCTCCGCGACGGCGGCGAAATAGCGGAGGTGGCGGAGTTCCATGCGAGACTATGCTAAGGCGCGATCGCTAGGCGACAAGCGTCGCGTGTCGGGATGCCTACCATGGCCTTTTCTTCGGTGCCGATAAGTCGTTGAGGCAGAGCGGAGGCGTTTCGCACTAGACAAAAACCGCAGGGCTGCTTGTGCTGTGGTGGGATGAACCCGACTGCGCCAGCACCCTCCAGTCCCTGCGAGACCTCAACTACCGCCGCCGACAGTTCGGTGGAGGCGACTGTGGCCGGCGAGGAGCAACTTGAGCCTAAACGAAGCAGTTAGGAGGCTACCGAAGCGGCGAGCGCATCGGTAAACGGCGGGAATCGCGGGCAGATCGGCTCAGGAACAGGCCAGCGCGGGCGGTTCCGGGCCGGCGGACTGCATCTGGGCGGCAAAGAGGTGGCGCAAGATCCGTCTCCAGCGTTCGGAGGCATCCAACTGCTCCGCAGTTGCCAAGAGCGTTTGCAGGAAGCTGACGGCCCGTTCGATGCAGGGGCGCAGCGCGGGGGCGTCG
>JAKJFB010000415.1:0-252 GCA_022705125.1 Pseudomonadota bacterium | reverse complement strand
CCGCCGTTTCCTCCTGCTCACCGACAAGGGCGCGGCGCCCAACCTGGCCTCGCAGACGATGGCCGCCGCACTGCGGGCCCTGCCGGCGCACTGGCAGGCGCGGTTCGGGTACCGGCCGCTCCTCGCCGAGAGCTTCACCGACCCGGAGTCGTACGCAGGCACTTGCTACAAGGCGAGCAACTGGGAGCCCGTCGGCTTCTCGGCGGGCTTCAGCCGGCACCGGGCCGACTTCTACGTGCCCAACGACCGGCC
>JAKJFB010000414.1 GCA_022705125.1 Pseudomonadota bacterium | reverse complement strand
CACGGTAGAGGTTCAACAGCACGCTGTTGAAGCCGTGGCCGCTCAACGCTTCGGTGCGCGCGCGGATCTGCTCGAGCACCGGCGTGAAGGGCTGCGCCACCAGGCTGAGTCCCGAATAACGGTAGCCGCAACCGGGCTCGGCATACCACGCGCTCAGGCGCGGCGCGGCAATGCACCGGCCGAACAGCGTGAGCCAGTGCTGTTCCCAGCGGACTTCCGCCATGAGCGCGGCGAACCATGCGGGCGCCTCGGCGACGAAGGCCTGCGCGTAGAGCGCCAGTGCGCCGTCGCCGGGATCGAAGCGCTCGCAGCCGCCGTCCAACTCAGTAGACCGCCGGCTCGATCTCGAGATCGATGCCGAAACGCTCACGCACCGCCGTGGCGATGCGCGAGGCCAGCCCCAGCACTTGCGCCGCGGTGGCTCCCCCCTCGTTGACCAGCACCAGCGCCTGGCGCTCGTGCACCCGCGCCGCCCCCTGGCGCATGCCCTTGCCACCGGCCTGCTCCACCAGCCACGCGGCCGCGAGCTTCACGGCGTCGCCGGCCGCCCAGTGCACCACGCCGGGATGCCCGGCGCGCAAACGCTCGAAGCGCGCGCGGTCGATGACCGGGTTCTTGAAGAAGCTGCCAGCGTTTGGCAGCAGCGCGGGATCGGGCAGGCGCTCGCGGCGTATGCGCATCACCGCTTCCAGCACGTCGGCGGGCGAAGGATCCGCGACGGCCCCCAGCGCCGCGCGCAGCGCCGGGTAATCGCTGCGCGGCGCGCGCGCGCGCGGCAGGCGCAGCGTGAGGTCGGTGATGACGATGCGCTCGGCCAGTTCGCTCTTGAAAATGCTGTTACGGTACGCGAAGCGGCAGTCGGCATGCGAGAGCCGCAGCGACTCTCCGCTCGCGCGCTCCACCGCGCCGACCGCCTCGACGAACTCCTGCACCTCGACGCCGTAGGCGCCGATGTTCTGGATCGGCGCGGCGCCGACGGTGCCGGGGATCAGCGCCAGGTTTTCCAGCCCGTGCCAGCCGCGGCGGTGGCAGGCCAGCACGAAGCCATGCCATTGGACCCCGGCCGCGACGCGCACGCGCACCTGCCCGGGGGTTTCCTCCAGCAGCTCCTCGCCCTGGAGCTGCATGCGCAGCACGCAGCCGCCGATGCGCTCGCGCAGCACCACGTTGCTGCCGCCGCCGAGCACGCACAGCGCGAGCCGGCGCGTGCGCGCGAAATCCAGCGCCTCGCGCAACTCATCGCCGCTCTCGACAGTGGCGCACCACTCGGCACGCGCGGGCAGACGCAGTGTGTTGCAGTGCGCGAGCGGGACGTCGGCCTCGATGCGCATGGATCAGAGACGCGTGCGGCGGATGTGCGCCGGCAGCGGCGACTGCAGCCCGAGCGCCTCGACCTTGCGCCCCAGCACCGCATCGGCGGTGGGCGATCGGCAGATGTTGCCCAGGCAAACGAAAAGTACCGAAACGCGCTGACTGTCCCGCATCGAGGCTCTGCTTCCCGTGAAAAACGCGATGGCGCGCAGTGTATCCGATCGCCGCCGGGCCCTTCGACCGCCTGCGAATGCAGGCCATCGCCATCTCGCTCCGGAATGCGGCAATTCGGATCGATCAGACCTGCAGCGCGGGCATCACGCGCTCGACCTGCTCCAGCGGCACGCGCGGACCCGCCGGCGAAAGGCTGCTGTAGGCGACCAGGGTCTCGGCCGGGAGCCGGCCGACGAGTTGCGCGAGATCGGCGAAGCGCACGCCCTGGCGCACCAGGAAGGCGATGAAGGTGTGCCGCAGCGCCGCGGGCGTCACCACGCCGGCATGCCCGATGCCGGCATCGTGCGCCGCGCAGAGGATCGCGGCATGCAGCCCGTCCATGGCGAGCCCGCGGCCCTGGGCATCGGCCAGCAGCGGCGCGCCGGGGCAGGCCTCGCGCGCGCCGAGCGCCGCGCGCAGCGACGCGCTCAGCGGTAACTCTCGCGCCGAATCGCCGCGGATGGCCACAACCTGCCGCTCGAGGTCCACGTCGTCCCAGCTGAGGGCCAGGGCCTCCTCAGGGCTGGCGCCGCTCAGGATCAGCAGCATACCGAGCCGGCCCTCCGCGTTGGCGGCATGCAGCAGTTCGGCCACCTCCCCGGGCGCCAGCTCAGCCGGCAGCACCGGCCCCTCCGGGAGCAGCGCCCTCTCGGGGACCCCGAGCATCCGGTTGGCCGCACCGGCCAGCGCGGCAACCGGTGCCGCGGCGCCGAGCAGCGGCCCGCCGGGCTGCGTGATCAGCACCGCGGGCTGCGGCCCGGGGCGGTTGAAGAGCTCGACGAACCACATCGCCAGCAGCGCCAGCACGAAGGAGCCCGCGACCGCGATGCCGGCGTCGCGCGCATAGAGCGGACGCCATGCCGTTTGCGGCGTGGTCGCGGCTTCCAGCACCTGCACCGAGGGCATGCGCTCGCGCTCGCTCGCCTCCAGTCGCACCTTGCGCTGCGTCGCCGCGCGGTAGAGCGTCTGCAATTCCGTGAGCTCGTCCTGAAGCGCCTTGTACTCGTTGAAGCGGGCGGTGAAATCCTGCACCGCTTCGCGATCCGAGGCCTCCTGCTGGCGTATGCGCGCCGCCATCTCGCGGGCGCTCGCCAGCTCCTCCCTCGCCTCGGCCAGCGCGGCCTGCGCGTTCAGGCCGCGCTGCGCCGCGATCTGGCGCTCCAGCTCCGCGAGGCGATCGCGCTTGGCCTTTATGTTGGGATCCAGGCTCATGTAGTCGGGCGTGTAGTTGCGCTCCAGTTCGCCCAGATCCTCGCGTATCTGCGAGGCGCGCTGCTCGAGGTTGGCCAGCGTCGGATCGTCGCGCGAACGCGTCACCGCGCTGCCGGCGGCCATCGCCTCGCTGACCGAACGCAGTCGGCCCTCGGCGACCGCGACGCGTTCGTTGGCCGTGTTCAGCGAGGCCGCGACACCGCGCACGCGCGCGAGCACCTGGTTCTCCTCGCGCTCGAGCGACACGATGTCGTGCGCGATCCTGAACGACTCGACCTCGTCGTTCTTCTCGGCGACCCGGCGCTCGAGTTTC